>JAGPDF010000003.1:0-44307 GCA_018057705.1 Thermoanaerobaculia bacterium
GGACGAGACCGTCATGAAATCGAACGAGGCCGGCCCCGAAGGAGAGGGCCACCGCGACGGCAGCAAGGACTCCGACAGATCGAGCCCTGAGGGACGACTTCTCGCCTTGCGGCCTTCCGAACGCGCCGACGATGAAGTGGGCCCCCGCGACGGCCACGAGCGGGCAGAGCGGAAGCAGGTTGCGGAAAGGTTGAAAGCCATAACGCAGGAAGGGAAGGGTGAGGAGAGTCGCGAAAAGCAGCCACGTCCAGGCGGTGGCGCGGTGCTCACGCCGACGCAGCATCTGCCACAGGCCGGCAGCCGCGCAGAGAAGGAGCGGAACGCCGAGCTCGTACGTCTGAACCGCGCTCTGCCAGTACGACGCCGTGGCCTCCCAATACTCGTACAACCCGGTCTGGATTCGCAGGGCGCTGACGGTCTCGTGAAAGCGCAGCGCGAGCGTCGGCAATCCCAGCGCGAGGCCGGTCAGGAAACCGGCACCCAACGCCACGGCGGACCGGACGGCACGCGAAACGGTCGGCGCCGCGACAAGCACGGCGATGAGTGCAACGGGCACGAGGACGACCGCCGAGTACTTGGAAGCCGCCGCCAGAGCGCCGGCAAGACCTGCTCCGAACGCGAGAAAATGCGCAGACCGGGCCGCGTCGTCGTCGACGTCCCGCGCCGACCGGCGATACCGGGCGACGAAATAGAGCGCCAGCACCGCGAAAAACGCCGTGGGCGTGTCGACCATTACAAAGGAGCCGCGCCGGACGAACGACGGACAGCAGGCGACCAGCAGCGCCGCCACCCAGCCCGTCCGCGGCCCGAAGAGGCTTCCGCCGAGGAGACCCGTGACGAGGACCGTGCCGATGCCCAGGAGGAGCATCACGAGCCGTCCGGTCACGATCAGTTCGGTCGGGCCGAGAATGTCGTAGAGCGGCCCAGCAGGGGTATCGACCTCGTCGTGGGAGGGAATGCCCTCCACCAGCGACCTGCCCGTCGTGACTGCGCTCTGGAAGTAGTCCACTCCCTTCGCTGCGACGGAAATGAGGTAGAAGGTGAGGGGCGGGTATCCGTAATAGCCGGGGTCCCAACTGCCGCTTCGGAGGAGCTGCTCGGTCGGGTGGAGGACATGGCCCTCATCCACGTACGCGATATAGGGAAGGCCAGGCGTCAGCGAAAGGGCACGAAGGCAGATCGCCAGTACGATCGGAAGCGCCCAGCGGCTGGCTATTGCGGCAGCCCCACCGCGACGAAATCGGCCCGGTCCTCGTATGCTCTCCACAGTTCATCGAAGATTACAGCACGCACCGACCGAGAGGCAGGCAAGTCCATTCCCCTTCGAAACCCGATGACGGGCGGCCCCTTGCGCGCCCCTCTTGCCACACTGGCGATCCTGGCGGTGGCGATCGTGGGAGTCCTCGGTGTCCTGCCTTCGCTCGCCAGCCCGGATCTCAACTGGTGCTATCCGTTCATGGGGCCCGACTCCTGGGACTGGCTGGTCAACGGGCTCTACTGGAGCGGCGCACCGGTTCAAGCGAGCTTCCGGCCGCCCGGGCTGCCGCTGGTCATCGCGCTGCTCCACCGTCTTGCGGCGCTCCCGCTCCTGCCCTACCTCAACTTCGCGATGCTCGGCCTCGCGGCCTTGCTGCTCCATCGCCTCGTGCGTCTGCGGCACTCGTCGGTCGTCGCAGCGCTCGCCGTCCTGCTCTTCGTCTCGAACGGCTCGCTCTTCGGCTACACGCGCTTCGTCATGGCCGAAGTCTGGACGCTGCCGTTCCTCATCGTGGCCGCGATCGCTTTCATCCGGGCCGCCGAGAGACCGCGCAGTTATCTGCTCTGCGCGTTTCTCCTCTCGGTGAGCTTTCTGTTCCACTACGCCGGCGCAGTGGTCGGCGTCGGCCTCGGACTGGCGGTGCTCCTCTACCGCCGCGAGATTCTCTTCACGCGCTGGCCCTGGCTCGCTCTGGCCGTCGCATCCCCACTGCCGGCCAGCTGGATGGTGGTCCGGGAGATCCACAACCGCTCGAGCGAAAACTCCCATCTCGTCGTGGGGCTCGTCCGGCCCTCCCTCGAGAACTCCTGGTACTACGCCGTCGTAGCGACGGCCCTGGTGAGCCTCGTCGCGCTGCCGCTCTACGTCGCGGGCTTCGCCCGGCTCTTCCCGAGGAGAGGCAGCCGACTCGCTCCCTGGGCGCAAGCGGTGCTGCTCCCGTTCCTCGCGCTGGCGATCTTCTTCGTCCTGGTCTACAGCTGGGCGGACAAGCGCTTCCTCTACTACCTCTTCCCCTTCGCTCTCGCGATCGCCTCCGAAGGCGTCGCCCTGATCGTGGCCTGGGGTCGCCGCGGGCGCTGGCAAGCCGCCTCGGCGACCCTGCTCCTCCTTGTCGTCGCGCTCTGGAACAGGATTCCTTATCCGGCCGGCTCGCACCGGCTGCTGGCTCTCACACCGCGCAATTTCCTCGACGCCGCGGAAGGGCTGCACAGCGCCAAGGATCGGTCCGTCGCGGCCGCCTGGTCGGCGGGCCTCCTCGCCACGGATGGGTTCCTCTCGTTCCAGGGCCCTCCTCTGACCTGCATGAGTCCCCTGGAGCGAGCGGCGACGCCACAGCTGCGCAGCCTCCTGGCAGAGCATCTCGAACCGGCTGCCCCGATCGCTTTCGCCGGCAGGGGCGGAGATGCGACCGCCTACTGGGTGGACACCAACCGCCTAACCCTCGCTCTCGAGCGCCCGGTCGTCAAGCCCGGCGGCCCCCGCTACGTCCTGCGCCGCCTCGAAGAGCCCGACCCGCACGCCCTGACGACAGTTGGCCCCTGGGAGGTCTTCGACCTGGCGGACAAGGGCATCGGCCACCAACAGCGGCGTCGCAAGCAGCGACCGAAGACGACGCCGCAGCAACTCCCTGCTGCTGTGAGCCTCGAGTAGCAGCCCTCATGTATTCTCATCTGCGGGAAAAGTACCGAGTTCCCTCCTCATGCGACTGCTAGATAAATTCAAGCTGCGCCCGAGTAGCGGTGCCCCGTCCGCTTCCGCACTTCCCATCGAGACCCCCACGGCACTTCGAGTCATCGACGAACACTTCACTCCTGAATCGGCGCTCGACCTCGAGACTTATATCGCTGCCGGCGACCTCACGGCCATTCACCACCTGGCACGGTATCTCTGGGCGAGGGAGCTCCTGCCCACCGGCAGATCGAACGTCCTCGACCTGGGTTGCGGAAGCGGGTACGGCAGCTTCCTCATGGCCCAGGCTCGTCCAGAAGCCAGCGTCATCGGAGTCGTCTACGATGAGCAGGCAGTGGATCACGCAAGGCGGCATCACCAGCTGGACAACTTGACCTTTGCAGCGGGCGACCCGACTGATTGGGAACGGACCATAGGCGGCTCGCAGCTCGACGCCATCGCCTGCTTCGATGTCATCGAGCACGTTCAACATCGCGAACTGCTCCTCGAAGGGGTAGCGGGGCACCTTCATCCCCAAGGGCTATTTCTCTTCTCGACTCCGTGCGCCTCCGACAGCAACAATCTGAAACCCGGCTGGGAGCACCATCGCATCGAATACTCGACGGCGAGCCTCTACGACTTCCTCGGCCGCTACTTCTCCGAGGTGAGCCTTTCGGAAGACTCGTCGTTTCCTGGACGCGCTCTGTTCGAAGGTCTGCATGCGCGCGGCGTGCTCTACGAGCTCCGTCTGAATCCGGTCATCTGTCGCAAACCGATCCGCATCCCCAATCCCTATCGATCTTGAGATTGCCTGCGCTGCAGCGGGCCGCGCGTCCGAAAGGAAACTGAACCTGTCTTCACCCACCTGGCTTCGCAAGAACTTGTTGACCCGCCTCGCTCGACTTCGCGGCGGCGCGGAACCCGCAGACACCTCCAGTCCAGACTGGGTCGAGGAAGACCTCGGCCGGAGGTTGCTCGGGTTGGATGGGGGTCTGGGTCTCTTCCGCTGGGTCCACCTGCTCGAGGCTTTTGAGCGCGCGGGCGCGCCGCGCAGCGTCCTTTCCGTCGGCAGCGGCGAGGGACTGCACGAGGCGCTGCTTGCCAGGCATTTCTCGACAACAAGTGTGTGTGGCGTCGACCTTCGTCAGCCGCAGGTCGAGCTCTCCTTGCCGAACCTCGAGTACTTGCAGGGCAACCTGCTCGACCCAGAGTTCGCAGCCAGGTTGCCGCCGGCCGACCTCGTCTACTCGATCGAGTGCCTCGAGCACATCGTGGACGACCGCGGTGTCTTCGCGAGGATGGTGCAGTTGGTCCGGCCGGGCGGCTGGATCTACCTCGAGGTGCCCTTCGCAAGCGAAGCGGAACAGGCCGATCCAGAGGTCTGCCGGCGGGAGTTCGAGGCGCACGAACATGTCCGTCCCGGCTATGCAGCGCGCCAGCTCGAAGCCCTCGCGCGGGATCAAGGGCTAGCGGACGTTCGCGTCGCCGGAGCCTTCTGGTTTCCCATCCAGCCGATGGTCTGGCTGGCGAGTCGACATCTCACGGCGCCCGCCGTCGCCGACCATTGGCGGAGCTTCCTCGCCGTCGCGGAGCTCGACCTGCGGGAGGCGGTGCCACAGAGCCGCGCCGAGGCGACGGCGATCAAGCTGCTCGCCAGGCTGCCGCGGTGAAGCGGACCGCACGAGCCGAGAAGTAGGACTACAATCGATCCAGTCCCGGCTTCCAGAGAGAGAGGCTCCCATGTTCTGTCCGCAGTGCAGGTCGGAGTATCGCGAGGGGTTCAGTCGTTGTGAGAGCTGTGACGTGCCGCTGGTCGCGGTGCTGCCGCCGGAGGCGGGCGATCCTTCGCATCGCGATCTGGTGACGGCGTTCGAGACCGGTGATCCGGGGCTGCTGGCGATGGCGCATTCGATTCTCGACGAGAGCGGGATCCCCTACCTCACCCAGGGGGAGGGAATCCAGGATCTCTTCGGAGTGGGTCGCCTCGGCACCGGGTTCAGCATCCTCACCGGACCGGTGCACATCCAGGTCGAACGGGAGCGCGAGTCCGAAGTGCGGGCGCTGCTCGGCGAGCTGAAGGAGGACGCCGCCGGCGATTCCGACCTCGAAGAGCGGGATCGCGAACCCGAGGTCTGAGGTCGCGGAACCGGTTCGCCCGAGCCTACGGCTGCCAATTCCCGGTATCGCCGCTCTCGAAGCCGTCGACGAAGACGGCGGCGAGGTGGACGATGCGAAAGTGGTCGACGACTGTGGCGGTCACGGGGGGGCCGGGTTCCGGGCGGAGCATGCGGACGTCCATCTGGTTGCCGGCGATCTCGATCGAGAGCGAGCCGAGCTCGGACAGCCCCACGGCGAGCGCCGGCCAGGGGGCGATGGTGCCTTCGGCTCGGCTGCCGTTGCCCGCGACGACGTAGACCGTGCCGGCGTGCGGGCCGGGCGCCTTGGTGTACGGACCGTCGCCTGCCGGGTCGCCGTCGCCGCCGCGCTTCAGCATCGTCGCTGGCACGAAGGTGCCGGTCGGGCCGTAGTGGCCGTCGATCAGAAAGCTGCGCTCGTAGCCGTGGCTGTGCCCGGTGAGCACCAGATCGACGCCGTGCGCCTCGAGAATGGGCAGCACGTTCTCGCGCATCCGCTCCATGATGCCGCCCGAATCCGCCGGGTTGTCGCTGTCGTGCGTCCCCTTCGTGTACGGCGGATGATGGAAGGCGACGATCGTCCAGGGGCGCGCGTTCGCCGCGAGGTCCGCGGCGAGCCAGACGAGCATCGGGCTCCCCGGAGTCGAGTCGGACTCCGCCGAATCGAGCTGCACGACGTGCAGGTCGCCGCTCTCGTACGAGAAGTAGGCCTCGGTCGCGCTCGCGACCCCGCCGGCCTCGGCGGCAGAAGGCAGCGAGAACATGTCGAAGTAGGGGCCGGTCTGTGTCGCCGAATCCGACGAAACCCCGTCATGATTGCCGAACACCGGCCAGGCGGCGACCGTCGCGAGCTCCTCCGGATAGACGTCGAAGACCGCCATTTGAAATTCCGCGTCGGTCCCCGAGCAGTAGGCGTTGTCGCCGAGCATCAGCCAGAGGTCGGGCGTCGCGTGGTCGGTCCAGAAAGCATAGCTGTCGCGCACCTGCGCGGCGTTCGCCGTCGTCGCGCCGCCGCACAGCGGCAGGCTCGTCGCGCCGCAGTCGCCGATCACCCAGAGAGCGAGCGGCTCGCCGTCGCCGGCCAACGGCGCCGTGCGCAGCGAGTGCGCCGCATCGCCGCCCGCGAGTACCGTCTGCGTGGTGCCGACGGCGTAGTAGTAGAGAGTTCCCGCGGTGAGACCAGAGAGCTCGACGGCATGTTCCGTCACGCGAGGGACCGCGCTCGTCGTTTGATCGTAGACCCCCGCAACCTCGCCCCAACCGGCCCAGCTGTCGGTTGCCGCGTCGGTGCGCCAGCGCAGCACGGCCGAGTCGCTCGCCGTACGCTGCAAGTAGGGCCCGCGCACGATCGTAGCTACGATGTCGGACTTTGCAGTCAGGGACTGGGCAGGCAGGGCCGGAGTGGTCAGCAGGAGGAGGAGGAGGAGGCCGAAAGAGCGGCGGCGCATGGCGATCGGATTCCGGGCCAGCCGACTCCGGCTAGAAACCGAGCCGGCGCATGAGGCCCCGGGGGAGATTCCGCACCGCGAGCATCACCAGCGCCCAGATCGGCGGCGCGTAGACCACCGGCCAACCCCTGTCGATGGCACGCACCACCCGTGCGGCGACCTCGTCGGCCTCGCCGGCGAACGGTGGCTCGGCGAGCCCTGCGGTCATGCCGGTGCGCACGAAGCCCGGCTTCACCGTGATGACCCGCAATCCCTGCGAGTGGAAGCGGTGGTCGAGTCCTTCGAGGTAAGCGGCAAGCCCCGCCTTCGCCGCACCGTAGAGCACGACCGGCTTCCGGCCGCGGTCGCCGGCGACCGAGCCGAAGACGCAAAGCGTGCCACCGCCACGCGCCAGCAGACGCTCGCGGGCCGCCTCGCAGAACTCGACCGTGCGCACGAAGTCGACCTCGAGGAGGCGACGACGATATTTCGGATCGGCCTCGAGCCGGTCCTGCGTTCCGAAGAGCCCGGCGGTGACAATCACGATGTCGAGCCCACCGAGCGCCGCGATCGCGCCGTCGAGCGCCGCCCCGAAGCCGTCCGGAAGCTCGAGATCGCAGTACCCGTGAGCGATCGTTTCCTTCTGCGGGGTGCGGCGCGTCTCGAGGTCGACGACTGCGGCAGCGAGATCGGTTTCATCGCGGCCGAGCAGGTACAGCGCGTCGCCGCGGCCGGCGAGTCGGCGCGCCAGCGCCCGCCCCATCCCCTTCGTCGCGCCGAGGAGGACGACCTTCATGGCATCCCTTTCGTGCCCTTCGTGCCCCACGTGCCCTTGATGACCCTCATGACGATCGGGATCCTGCCGCACCCGGAGCAAAAAGGCGATCGGAGAGTGCACTGCCGAGGAGGCCTTCCGGATCCCAGCGCGCGCGCTCCGCGAGGAAGTCGGGCAGGCGCGGCTCGAACCGGGCGAAGTCCTCGGCGGTGGTGAGTGCATCCTTGGCGAGGTAGATCCGGCCGCCCTCCTCGGCGACGAGCCGGTTCAAACGGGCCACCAGGGCTGCGGTGCCCGGACGCAGCGGCAGATCGACCGCCACCGTCACCCCCGGACGGGGAAAGCTCAGCATCCCCTCGCCTTCGGCGCCGAGGTCCTTGAGCACCGACAGGAACGACGCCCCACCGAGCTCGATCATCAGTTCGAGGAACCGCCGCGTCGCCCCCGGGCGCTCGCCCTCGGGCAGGACGCACTGGTACTGCGTGAAGCCGCGCCGGCCGTACATCCGGTTCCAGTCCTCGACGACGTCGAGGGGGTAGAAGAACTGCTCGGGCGAAAGCACGCGGCGTCGGGGCGTTGCGGGAGCCGTGCCGAAGAGCGCGGCGTTGAACAGCCGGACCACGAACGGCGACAGGCACCAGTCCGGAAGATCGATCGGGAAACGGCGCCGCGGCCGCTGCGGCGGCGGAAAGAGCGGCGCCTCGCCCGCCTCCGCCCAGCGTCCGGTGAAGAGGATGCCGCGCCCCAGCGCCTTGCCCGGGATCAGCGTGTCGATCCAGGCCACCGTGTAGGGCCATTCGCCGGCCGCGGCCCGCAGTGCAGCGAGCAGCTCGTCGAGACCGTCGTAGCGCCGGCGCTCCTCGAGGATCCACATCGAAGGGACGCGCTGCAGGGTGAGCTCGACCTCGAGGATGTGCCCGGTGAGGCCCATGCCGCCGAGGGTCGCCCGGAAGAGCTCCGGATGCGTCGCCCGATCGCAGTCGACGATGCGGCCATCGGCGAGCAGCAGGCGGAGGGCGCGGACATGGCGCCCGAACGTGCCGTCGCGATGATGGCTCTTGCCGTGGACGTCGGCCGCGACCATGCCGCCGAGAGTGACGAACGCCGTGCCCGGGCTCGCCGGCGGCCAGAAGCCGCGCGGCAGGAAGAGCCGCAGAAGCTCGCGCAGCGCGAGCCCGGCCTGGGCACGCAGCACACCGCTCTCCGGATCGAAAGCGAGCAGCCGGTCGGCGAGCACCGAGCCGGCGACCTCGAGCGCCCCGGCCGGCGGCAACGAAGCGTCGCCGTAAGAGCGCCCCAGCCCGCGCGTCAGCGGCCGCCCACGCGCCACCGACGCCAGATCCTCGCCCCGGATCTCCCGCCCCGGCACCGGCAAACGGCCCCATCCGGAGAGCTGCGGCACGGGTGCGGAACGGCGAGAAGACACTTCCGCACTCTATCCGACGCCCTCGGGGCGCCGGACCGCTGCGGCGGGGCCAGGCGAGTCGATGACGATAGAGTCGCGCCATGAAGAACGTCCTCCCCGCACTGGCGCTGCTCCTGGCGATGCAGGTCACTCCGGCGCCTGGAGCCACGACATCGGGCACCTCCGTCCGGCCGGGGTCGATCGTGCGCTGGGCGGGCGAGGGGATCGTCGAGTGCCGGCAGGGCGAGAGGCGCTTCGCGCCGATCGGCGGCACCTGCTACTTCCCCATCGATCTGCTGGCGACCGGTACGATCGAGGTCGAACGCCGGACGGCGGCGGGCGCTGCGGGAAGCGAGAAGCGCCGGCTCACCGTGGCGAGCTACCCCTATCCGACCGAGTCACTCACCGGCGTCGAGGAAAAATACGTCTCGCCGCCGGCGGCCGAGCTGGCGCGGATCGAGCGCGAACAGAAAGAGACCGCGGCGGTCTTCGCGCGCGCCACGCCGATCGCCTTCGAGCTGCCGCTCGGGGCGCCGCTCGCGGCGCTCCCGGAGGGCGGCCGCTTCGGCGCCCGCCGGATCTTCAACGGCGTGTCCAAGAGCCCCCACGGTGGCACCGACTTCAAGGCCGCGCCGGGCACCCTCGTCTACGCTCCGGCCGACGGCATCGTGGCGCTCGCCTCGGGTCAGTACTTCGCCGGCAACGCGGTCTATCTCGACCACGGCGACGGCCTCGTCACCATGAGCTTCCATCTCTCGGAGGTCCTGGTCGAGACCGGTGCCCGGGTGAAACGCGGTCAGCCGATCGGCAAGGTCGGCGCCACCGGCCGGGTGACCGGACCGCATCTCCACTTCGGCGTGCGCTGGCGCGGCGCCAAGGTCGACCCGCAGCTCCTCCTCGCCGACCCGGCGACCTGGCCGGCGATCAGCCCTTAGAGGGTTTAGAGGGTTTTCCCGCGCCGCCGGTCAGGGCGGGCAGACCGGGCCGCCCGTATTCTCGGACCACTCGCACGGATCGTTCGACTCGAACCCATCGGTGAAGATCGTCAGGCTGCCGAAGGTCGCGGTCACCGCGCGATCGGCGGTGAGCACCGGCTGGCAGCTGTCGCTGCCGGAGCAGTCGCCGGACCAGCCGACGAAGAACGAGCCGACTGCAGGCGTCGCCGTGAGGGTCACGGGAGTGTTCTCGATGAAGGCCTCGGTGCAGTCTCCCGGGCAGGCAATTCCGGCCGGAACGCTAGCGACGCCGCCACTCCCCGCTCCGGCGAGTGTCACGCTGAGCGTGCGCAGCAGGCCGAAGGTCGCGGTCGCCGAGCGCGCCGCCGACATGGTGAGATTGCAGGGGCCGGTGCCCGCGCAGTCGCCACTCCAGCCGGCGAAGTACGACCCCGGCCCGGGCACGGCAGTGAGCGCCACGGGAGTGCCGTCGGCGAACGCCTCCGTGCAGTCGCCCGGGCAGGCGACCCCCGCCGGCACGCTGGTGACGCCGCCTCCGCCCGGACCGGCGAGGGCGACGTCGAGCGTGCGCAGGAGTCCGAAGGTCGCCGTCACCGCGCGGTCGGCCGACATGGCGAAATTGCACGCCGCGGCGCCCGCGCAGTCGCCGCTCCAGCCGACGAAGTAGGAGCCGGGGTCGGGCGTCGCCGCGAGCTCGACGTTCTGGGTCAGAACCCACGACTCGTCGCAGTCGCCCGGGCAGTCGATGCCGACAGGGCTGCTGGTGACGCTTCCCGCGCCGGCACCCGCGACGGTGACCTCGAGCAGGTGTTGCACCGGCGCCACCCCTGCCGCCTCGTAGGCCCCGGTGTCGCAGGTCGCGACGGCGTCGCCGTCGCCGTCGGTCGGCCGCAGCTCGCCGCGCTGATCGATCCCCATCGGCTCGTCCTGTGCCAGGACAGGATTCCAGCTCGCGCACCCGAGCGGATCACCGCCATCGATCGCCGGGCTCCCCGCCCCGAGGGCGCGCGTCTCCGTCGGTCCACCGTTCGCCCCCAGGGCCGCGAGGAGTGGCTCGAGTGGAACGCCGCTCGTCCCCTCCTGATCGGTGCCACCGAAGGAACTGGCGCAGCCGTTGTTGACCCGGATCAGGTTGTAGCCCTCGGAGATCAGACTCGCCGTGGCGCTCGCGCAGTCGGGGCTGCCGCCGCCCGTGTTCCCGGCGAAGAGCGAGGTGCGGGTGATGATGCTGCCGCCGCCGGCACGCGCGATTCCCCCGCCGGTGCTGTTCGCCGTATTGCCGGCGACGGTGACGTTGCGCAGGCGCGTCGTTCCGCCGCCAACGAAGAGCCCGCCGCCCTGCGCGACAGCGCCCACCGCCGAAGTTCCCACCGAGTTTCCGGAGAGCGTCACGTTGTTGAGCGTGCAGTCACCCTGACAGAAGAGGCCGCCGCCGCGCCCGTCGGCTCCCGAGAGAGTGAAGACCGCGCCATCTCCACTCCGATTGCCGGAGAGGGTCGTCGCGCCGAGAAGCAGGACGCCGCCCGCCAGATTCGCGATTCCACCGCCATCGCCGCCCGGACCCCAGGGTCCGCCGCCGGCTCCCGCCGTGCAGCCGGCCACCGTCGTCTGCCAGAGGGACGCGAAACCGGCGTTGGCGAGAGCACCGCCGCGCCCGCCGGCGAAAACCGCCGTCGGCGGATCGAGCGATCCGCCCCCCACCCCGGCAACGTCGCCGGAAAAGACCAACTGGCTGCCGGTGAAGACGCCGCCCGCCGCGACGTAGACGCCGCCGCCGTCGCCCCCCGCGGTGTTCGAGCTCACGCCGCCATTCCAGGCCTGGCAGCTCTCGAAGCGGCTGGAGGAAACCGTCACCTCGCCCAGGACCTTGAGACAGCCGCCATGCTTGTCGCCGCTCGTCGTGGCCCTGCCGTCGCGCAGCGTCAGGCCGGAGAGGCTGACGGCAGCTCCGACCTGAATCGTCATGACGCGGACGAGGTTCCCGCCCGAAATGGCGAGCTGCGTCGCGCCGGGACCGGTGAGGGTGATGTCGTCCGCGATCAGGAGCTGACCCAGGGCGCCGGTAATCGTGATCGTCCACGGCGAAGACCCGGGCAGGGCGAAGAGGATCGTGTCGCCGTCTCCCGCGGCGGCGATCGCCTCGCGCAGCGAGCAGTCGCCGGGGGCACAGGTCAGATCGTTCTGATCGGTGGTGATGTCGACCGTCCAGTCGAGGGCTCGAACCGGAAGCTGCAAACTGAAGAGGAGAAAGAAAAAAGGACCGGTAAAGGAAAAGAAGGAAAACCGGCGGATTGCCATCTCAGCCTCCCTGACCTGTGCCTCACGCCGCGCGGCACGGAGTATCCAGTGCCAATCTTCCCGGTGCCAACGTAGCCACGGCGCCCGGCGCAGATGTGGCGAGGGTAGCACGCGCGTTCTGCCGATCCGCCGCGCCGCCGCAGTTCGGGCCGTCCAGTCCTTTCCTCTGCCGAGCCCTTTCCTTTACCGAGCCTTTGCCTCCGGCTGCAGAATTCTCCCGCCGCCGTGCTCGTAGAGATAGAGCTCGCCGGATTCGGCAGCAGATGCCATTCCTTTACCGAGCCTTTGCCTCCAGCCGCAGAATTCTCCCGCCACCGTGGTCGCAGAGGTAGAGCTCGCCCGCCTCGTCCTCTCCGAACGAGCTCACCTGGACCTGGCTCTGCAGGAGCTTGCTCACGCTCGCCGTGCCGCTCGCGTCGCGCGCCAGCGACCAGAGGGTGCCGGTGCAGTAATCGGAGAAGAGATACTTCCCGACGAGCGCCGGAATCGCCCGGCCGCGGTAGACATAGCCGCCGGTCACCGAGCAGCCGGCGTCGTGGCCGTACTCGTAGAGCGGCAGCTCCAGTCCCTTGGCGTCGCAGCCCTGGCGCGGGTCGTAGCAGTGGAAGCCCTCCATCGTCCGCCAGCCGAAGTGGAGCGGCGCCGGCCGCTTCGAATCGGCGACGTCGATCTCCTCCCAGGCGTTCTGGCCGACGTCGCCGATCCAGATCTCGTCCGTGGCGCGATCGAAGCTGAAGCGCCAGGGATTGCGCAGACCGAGCGCCCAGATCTCGACCGCTGCTGCGCCGGCAGCCGCGGCGGCTCCGACGTCGATGCGCAGCATCTTGCCGAGAAGGGACGCCGGATTGCGCGCGTTGTCCCACGGATCGCCGCCGCTTCCGCCATCGCCGGTGCCGGCCCAGAGCCGGCCGTCCGGTCCGAAAGCGATCATGCCGCCGTTGTGGTTGCCGGCCGGATCGGCCATGTCCAGCACGACGCTCTCCGAGGCCGGATCCGCCCGGTCCGGGTCGGACGCCGGGGTGTTCGGGTCGTGCGGAGCGTTCGGAGCGAGCGGCGCCAGATAGCGCGCGATGCGCACCACCGGGCCCTCGCCTGTCTTCGTCGTGTGCGCCACGAAGAATCGCCGCGAAGTCGCGAAGTCCGGCGCGAAGGCGAGCCCCAGGAGTCCGCGTTCGCCGGAGCTCGAGTCGAGCCGCGCGGAGAGATCGAGAAACGGCTCCGGCAGGATCCTGCCGTCGCGCACGATGCGGATCCTGCCGCCCTGCTCGACGACGAAGAGACGCCCGCTGCCGTCCCCGGCATGCGTGACGAACAGCGGCCGATCGAAACCCGAGGCCACCGGAGCGAGGTGAACACCTGCGACGCCCGCGTCCGCGTCCGTCTCCGATCCCGCCTTCGGGGCACCCGCCGCAGCCACCTCCGCAGCCCGAACCTCGGCCCCCGTCGCAATCGCCGCCGGCCCCCCGACCACCTCCCGCGCCGCCCGCCTCCCGGCGCGCGTCAGCAGCGCAACGGCCACCAGCGACAACCCCACCGCCAGCACGATCCGCAGAGCTCGGGTAGACATGACGCAATGGTAGTCCGACAGGTGGCCGGGGCCAACCTTGAACCGCAGAGCGCGGCTCAGCGCGACTCCGGGTTCGTCACCAAGGGATGCAGTTGCAAAAGCAACCGAGGGATCTCATGGCGCGAGACATCCCAGACGAGATCGAAGTTGACGCTCAGGTAGTCATGCACGATCTTGTGCCGCATCCCGATGATCTCCGACCAGGGGATGTCGCGATGGACGGATCGAAAAGCCTGGGACACCCGGCGCGCCGCCTCGCCCAGAGTCTGAATCAGGTGCGTCAGAGCGAGTCGAACGTCCTCGTCCGCGTCGAAGCCGGCACGATCGAGTTGCAGGAGGCGGCTTTCGATCTTTCGCCCGAGATCGTACATCTGCCCGACGTAGACAAGATCGTCATGCTGCATATTGGGTCTGGGCTTCGGCGAGCACTCGCTGCCGCAGGCGCGGGTTCAGGAACTTTCGCGGCACGAGGTCGATCCGTCGCCCACCGAAGAGCTCCGAGAGCTCCCGCTCGAGGTCAAAGACGCGAAAACCCAACACCGTCTCGGGCTCGAAGTCGACCAGCAGGTCCACATCACTGTCGGGCCCGAAATCCTCCCGTAGCGCCGAGCCGAAGAGGGCGAGCTCGCGAATCCCCCAGCGTCGACACAGCTCCGCCAGACGCAATGGGTCGACCTTCGTAACTGAACTCTTGATGGCCTCGCCCACGAGAAAAGTGTAACCCAAGTGCCGCGCGGGGCCACTCGTTTTCCTTCAAAGCCGCAGCGGTCACAGCCGGAGTACCTTTCAGTTGATCGACAGTGGGTTTCCGAGCCGCGTCAACACCCGAACGCCATCGACTGCAGGCACCACTAGCAGCCCATCACGATCGAGGAAGATCATGGAAGCATCATTCTCGTTGCTGGGCAGGGACGCGAGGTCCGTGGCGAGGCGGCGGCGGGCTCCGGTCGCGGGGTTCCAGGCGATGAGGGTCCAGCCGAAGACCGGTTCCAGGTGCGCACGGTTGGCGTACTGCGCCCGCCAGGCGATCGCCACCGTGCCGTCGTCGAGCTCGCCGGCAAAGCGCGTCAGCCGGACGTTGCCGAGATCGGTCTGAGCGGTCTGCCTGCCCTCCGGGTCGAATGCCGTGAGGCGCGAGTTCCAGATCGGCATGGCGCCGAGCAGCGAGAGCCGGACGACCCTCCCGTCGCGCAGCGGATAGGCAAGATCGGAATAGGGAGAGCAACCCTTGCAGACCGGCAGGGGGAACGGGATTCCGACATCTTCCGGATTCATCACGCTCCAGCCCCCCGGGCCTCGCACCATGCGGCGAGATCCCGGTGCCGCGGCGCGGGGAGCGGCACCGGGCCCGATCTTCCAGGGCTCACAGCTCCAGGCCCCAAGATCGCAAGTAGTCGTCGCGAGAATCGGCGGCGACGGCGGAGCGGAGGACGCGAAGCGGAAGCCAGCCGCCCAGACCTCCTCCCGACTTAAGGTGCCATCACGACGAAACGCAGGTCGAGCGTCAACGGTTCGCAATCGCCCTCGGCTGTAACTCTGACCGTAACCCTGGAGCGACACGGAATCCTCGGACAGCGCGATGATCCTGGGCGGCAGGGGAAGGTCGTCGAGCAGGCGTCGGCTCTGGGCTCCCCGCCGCCAGACGTCGACCGCGTAGGTGCCCTGGTCCATCTCCCCATACCGTGCGTTCGGCCAGCCGTCGCGAGAGCGCACGTAGGTCGAAGCCACCGCGAAGGACCAGCTCGGTGAGACCGCCCAATCGAAGACCGGCTCCCGGATCCGCAGGCCGGGACGGAAGTCGGTCCAGGGCCACCAGCGCAGTCGGATCCAGACCTCGACGAAGCTCTCAGCCACCGGGGGCGGGCGAAGCTCGCTCCAGAGATTCTTGAGCTCGGGTCGAGGCTCGAGGCGAGCCCTGCCGAACCGGGTCGGCCACGTCTTCTCGATCAGGAAACCGAAATAGGTGCCCAGGGGCCGCACCAGCTCCAGCCGCGGCGTCGCGGATGCGTAGTCCAGGGAGAAGAGTGCGTAGATGTCCGGCCGGCCGTCGAGGGCCGCCGCGAAGGTCGTGCCCTCCGCGTCGCCGGAGGTGAAGAGGATTCGCTCGATCTCCCCCGCCGTCGGTCGCAGGTAGCGGTAGGTTCCGTAAGAGGACAGCAACCCGATGCAAACGAAACCTACCGCCAGCGCGAGCGCGCGCCGGTCGACTGCGCGACCGCCTCCGCCCTCTCCTCGCGGCAGGAAGGCGGCGGCTCCAAGGACCGAGAGCATCGACAAGAGCAAGACCTTCGAAAGCAGCTCGATCCCGGCGAGCGCCGGAATCTGGAACAGCCGCGCAGCGCTCGCCGCGACCAGGGCCGCGCAAACCACCACCGACACGACGACGAGCCATCGGCCAGGCAAGCGCTTTCCCTTTACTGGTCCTTTCGTTCGAGAAGCCACATACGCCACGGCAAGAAGGAACAGGGCGACCGCTCCGGCCGAGACCGGCCTCCTCCAGCCGATCGCCGTCTGCGCCAGGCTCGCGAGCGCCTCCACCTCTGTCGTAGTCATCCCGGCAAGAAGCGCCGGCAAGAGGAGGGCGGTAACTGTGGCGACGACCTTGCCGAGCTCGAGGAGGTGGGCCTGCGGCGACAAGGGGCCTCGGCGACCCCATCTCGCGGCGAGAAGGGCGGCAGCGAGGAACGCGATGAGGAGCGCGGCGAGGCCGCGCAGGGCGGGATGTTCGTTTTCCGGTTCGCCGAGGAGGGCGGGCAGCAGGGCGGCGAGCGCGCCGGCGGCGAGCAGCAGGATGAGGAGAATCGGGCGGCGAACGGCGCGCGCGAGCTCGGTCACGACTCCTTCTTGAGGTCGACTCTACGGCATCGGCTCGACGAGCATGGCCGCGGTCGATTTCTGGTTGCCGTCGTTGGCGGCGGCGGGGATCCGCAGCAGGCGGGTGAGGAGGGGGTAGACGTCGACGTTGTCGAGCGGCGGCGTGGTGAGTCCCTTCTTGAACGACGGGCCGGCTGCGATGAAGATGCCGTGCATGTCGCGCTCCGCCGGGTCGTAGCCGTGGTTGCCGAGTGCAGGATTCGGCTTCGCTCGGGCTGCGGCGAGGTCGGCGCGGGTCGCGAAGATCGTCCAGCCGGCGTCGGCCCAGACGACGACCTCCGGGATCCGGCGATGGGCGCGATAGTGGAGCCGTTCGGGCATGGCGCCCTTGCGCGCGGCGTGCAGATGCGGGTGCGCGCCGGTCAGCCGGCGCACCAGAGCATCCTCCGTTCCCGGCTGCGGGCGGAGCAGGCCGAAGACCGAGAGGTCGTCGATTGCGACTCCGGCCACATCGACGAAGTCGGCGAGGACGATCGAGCGCTTGGGGTCGACTGCCGTCATGCCGTGATCGGAGACCACGATCCAGTCGATCGCGTTGGCGAGTCCACGCGCCGCGACGCCGGCGCGCAGGCGGGCGAGCAGGCTGTCGACGTGCGCCACGGCGGCGGCCGCCTGCGGCGAGGCGGGACCGAAGCGGTGGCCACCCGAATCGGGCTCGTCGAAATAGAGCGTGATCAGCCGCGGCCGCTTCTCGACCGGAAGATCGAGCCAGGCGAGGACTTCGTCCACGCGCTTCTCGTCGGCGACCGTCTCGTCGTAGCGCCCCCAGTAGGTCGGCCGGACACCTCCGATCGCCGCCTCCGACCCCGGCCAGAAGGAGGAGGCCGTCACCCGGCCGGCGCGCTCGACGCCGACCCAGATCGGCTCCCCCTCCCACCAGCGGCCGTCCTCGACGGCCGCGCGATCGGCGAGCGAGAAGGCCGCGTTCCACTCCGGATCCCACATCGTGTTGGCGATGATGCCGTGATGCTCCGGGCGCAGTCCCGTGACCAGCGTGTAGTGGTTGGGGTAGGTCTTCGACGGAAAGGATGGCACCAGCGATTCGGCGCGCACTCCCTCTGCCGCGAGGGCCTGGAGCGCGGGCGCCCCATGGAGCTCGGGATAGTCCCAGCGAAAACCGTCGAACGAGATCACGAGGACGATGGGAGCGGGCGATGGGGACGGAAGCGTCGAAGTGATCGGCGGCTGGGCCGGCAAAACCGACCCAACGGGGCTCGTCGCAGCTGAGGGAGCATCGAGAGCCCAACTCTCGCGATTGCCGAAGGCGCCGGTCTGCAGTCCGGGAGAAAGATGTCCGACGTCGCCGACGGCGAGGACGCGCACCATGCCTTTGCCGTCGATCGAGAGCACGGTGATGCTGGCGTGGCCGATCGACATGCCGAGCCAGGCCTCGGAGTCGACCGCGAGGGCGCGCGTCACCAGCCAGCGGATGACGTTGCCGTGCGCGACCACGAGCTCGCGGCGATCGCCGCCTCCGGAAGAGACCGGAACCAGCAGCCGCGCCGCCACGCGCTCGAGCTGCGCGCTGCAGGCGGCGAGCTCTTCCGGCTTCTCCTTCGCCATGATGTCGGCGCGCCGGGTCGGCGGCGTGCACTCGGCGAGGTCGGGATCGATCGTCAGCGCGCGTCCGCCCAGCTGGGTCGCGATCACCTCGGCCGTCTCGCGTGCCCGGGTGAGTGGACTGGCGACGATCGCGTCGAAGGTGAACGGCAGACCACGCAGCCGGTCGCCGGTGAGCCTCGCCTGTGCGACGCCGATCGGCAGCAGCGACCGACCCACCGCCTCGTCGCGCGGATCGTCGATGTCGTACGCGCCGTGGCGGACCAGATAGAGCGTGCGCACGCCGGCCGGGGGCGCGACCGAAGGAACCGCGGCCTGGGCGCTGAGATCCGCCGCCAGGCCCAAGGCTGCGAGCCACAAGGCAAACACAGTCAGCAAGAGAGAACGCCTCGTCCCCCGGTTCATGCCGTTCTCCGCGCAGTTTCGCCTGGACGCATGGCAAAGCTCCTCGACTGGAAGGTTGCAGGCCGCATCTGGTTCCAGATTATCAGCGCCCCGAGCGCCGAAGACGCACTGGGTTAGACTCCCCGGCCTGCACTGGCGCTCCGGAGACTCGCGAATGACTCGGCTGCCTACCCTCTTTACTGGAGCTTTTCTCCTTTGCTCCGCCGCGTCGAGCTCAGCCGATTCGTTCCTCCGCCTGCCGCCGGCGACCGAGATCGCCGGCTGCGGGGTGCATCCGACTCAAGTCATCGACTACGGTACTTTTCTCTGGGCCGTGATCTCCGACGACGAGGCTGCACGCCTTGCGGCCGCCGGCCGCTCCGATCTCCTCGTGGCCGACGCCGGCCAAGTGCGTGTGCCCGGCTTCGCCTTCGATCCGCTGCGCGACGGCGAACCGGCAGGCGAGCCGGCCACGGCAGCTGACTCCGGCAGCTCCCTGCAGCTGGTGCAGCTCCTCGGTCCGCCGAAGAGCGAGTGGCACGCCGCGCTCGAGCAGGCCGGCGTTCGCGTCCTGCAGTACTACCCGCACAACACCTATCTCGTCTGGGCCGACCCGGCGGCGGCCGGGCGCGCCCGGTCTCTGCCGTTCGTGCGCTGGGCGGGAGCCTTCCAGCCGGCCTACAAACTCGGCAGCGCCCTCGCGGGCCGCACCGGGAAGATCGCCAACCTCGTCGCCTTCGTCTATGCGGACGGCGTGAGCAGCGCCGTCGTCGATGCTGTGACGGCTATCGGGGGAAGGACCGTGCGCGTCGCGAAGGCCTCGGCCGACGGCGCCTTCCAGACCATCGAAATGCCGGCCGACGCTTCGGCGATCGCCGCGTTGGCCCGGAATCCGAACGTCATCTGGCTCGGGGTTCGCAGCCCGCGCCCGGTGCCCGAGGACGAGATGTCGGACCAGATCGTCGCCGGCAACCACCCCGGCGGCGTGCCGGCGATGGGCTACCTGGCGCACCTCGCGACCCTCGGAGTCGACGGCACCGGAGTGACCTGGGCGATCTCGGATACCGGCGTCGACTGGGACCATCCGGACCTCGCGTCGCGCCTCGTCGGTGGCTACTCGCCGCCCGATGGCGACTGCATCGTCCCCGGCCAGCCCGGCAGCGACTGCCCGGGTGGCGGGCACGGCACCCACGTCGCGGGCATCGTCGCTGGCGACGCCGCCGCCGGCTTCACGGACGGCGGCGGCTTCCTCTACGGCCTCGGTATGGCGCCGGCGGCGAGTCTCTTCGCGCTCAACGTCTTCGCCGACTCGGTCGCGCTCGACGATGCGACGAGGATCGCCCTCGCCGGCGGCGCCATCGGCTCCAACAACTCCTGGGCCACGAGCGCCGGGAGCGGTTGGGGCTACACCGCCGACGCCCGCCTTTCGGACATCCTGGTGCGCGACGGCAACCTCGACACGCCGTCCTTCGCCGAGCCGTTCCTGCAGGTCTTCTCGGCAGGAAACTCGGGGCCCAACCCTTCGACGATCACCGAGCCCAAAGAGGCCAAGAACATCCTCAGCGTCGCGAACAGCTGGAACGCCCGCCGCGGGAACATCGATACGATCGCCTCAGGCAGCAGCCGGGGCCCGGCGATCGACGGCCGGACCCTGCCGACGGTCACCGCCCCGGGCTCGGAGATCGCCTCGACGCGCAACGACACCGCCGGCAGTTGCTCAACGGCGATCGCCGGCACCAGCAACCGCTACGCATTGTGCTCCGGCACCAGCATGGCCAGCCCGCACGTCGCCGGCGCGGTCATCCTCGCGACCGAATGGTGGCGGCAGAATCATGCCGGCGCCGACCCGAGCATGGCGATGGCCAAGGCGCTGCTGGTCAACGGCGCCGTCGACATGGGCACCGCCGACATTCCGAACAACAACGAAGGTTGGGGACGGGTCGACATCACGCGGGTGATCCAGCCGGGGTGGTCGATCGTCCACTTCGACCAACAGAACGTCTTCAACGGCACCGGACAGCAGATGACGAGACAGTTCGAGATCGACGATCCCGGGCAGCCGTTGCGGGTGACGCTCGCCTGGTCCGACGCCCCGGGAGCGGCAGGAGCCAATCCAGCGCTGGTCAATGACCTCGATCTTCAGGTCGTGCACGGCGCCCAGACCTACCGTGGGAACTTCTTCGCCAGCGGCGCCTCGGTTCCGGGCGGCACCGCCGACAGCCTGAACAACCTGGAGAACGTCTTCGTCTCGTCGCCGCTCGCCGGCCCGGTGACCATCACGATCACTGCCAGCTCGATCGGCGGCGACGGCGTGCCGTACAACGGTTTCCCGACCGACCAGGATTTCGCGCTCGTCTGTTCGAACTGCCGCCTGCAGGAGCTCTTCTCCGACGGCTTCGGGACCGCCGACACCTCGGCCTGGTCGCTCGCCTTCCCCTGAGGGCCGGCGCGTTCCGGAACCGGATCCGCCCTCCCAGCGGACCCGGGCAGCCCTACTCGGGGAGCGCGCGCAGGAGGATCAGGCGGTCCCGGCCGTTGCCGTCCCCCTGCACGGCGAGGAGCTCCGGACCGGGTCGCCCGTCGAGCTCGACGGCTCCGAGCGGCTCGGCGTCAGGGTCGACGTTCTTCACTCTTGCACTGTCGCCGCCGCCGCCGAGTGCGATCGTCACCTCTTTGGGCGCCCTCGGATCGGCGAGAGCCGGGATCGACGCCGCGAGCTCGCTGCGCTCGGCGACGGCGCTCCGCCCGGCGGGAGAGAAGCGCCGCAACTCGATCCTGCCGTTGCCGACCAGGAGCAGACCGGGCGCGGGCTCCGCGACGAGCGCCCAGCCGGCCGGAGCCTTCTGGATGTCGCTGCGATGCGGGCGGCTCTCGAACCGCCCGCCGCCGCTCCCCCGCCACCACTGCACCACCAGGTCGGTGCCCGAGAGGCCTTCGGGGAAGGCGGCGAGGAGGTCGTCGCGGCCGTCGCCGTCGACATCGCCGAGTGCCAGGGCCGTCTCGTGCCATCGCTTGCTGTCGAGCTCCACCGCCAGGGTGGGAGGGGATCCCGATCGCGTGCGATCCGCGGCGAGCGCGAGCACCCGGAGCCGCTGGCGCTCGAAGAGGTTGAGCTCGTCGGTCGCCTGCGTGCGGACCACCAGCACCGGTACGCCATCGATCTCGAACGGCCAGCTCTGCTCGACCGATTCCGGGCCCGGGAGTGCCGCCCAGACCTCGACGGGCGGCGCGCCGGCGGCGCCGCCTTCGATCAGGACGCCGCGCAGACGCGTCCCCCCGACGACCTCGGGACCGGCGAAGTAGAGCTCGCCCGGGCCCGACCGCACGCGCGCCACCGGCGGACTCGACAACCGCAGGCCGGTGGCGGTCCGCGCTACGGCGAACGGCAGCGCGACCTCGCGGCTCATCGCCATCGCCAGTCCCTCAGCCGATCTCCCGGACTGGGTGCCAGCCGCTTTCCAGAGCCGCAGCCGGCCCGGCTCGACAGCAGCGAAGCCGTCGTCTGTTCCCCGCCTCAGGAGTCCGGAGTCGGGCTGGCGCAGGTCGCGACCGCCCAGATCGAGGAGCGGCCGTTCGACGAGCCCCGGCGGCCCGGGCGTTGCTCCTTCGAGCTCCGCGAGGGAACCGAGATCGACCCACCGTCCCGTGCCACCGGCGACGAGGTGCACCCCGGGAGCCGGATCCAGCTCGACGGCCGAAAGCGACTCGATCCAGCCGCTCAGCCCCTCGGCGAGCGTCTCCAGCCGCGCCTCGGGCTCGAGCCGCAACCGGAGCAGGCGGCGAGGGCCGTCCGGTTTGCGGGGCGGTCGCACCAGCAGCAGGAGCCCATCGTCCTTCGCAGCCACCTCGGGTGAAAGCGCCGCCACGAGGGCTCCTCCCAGATCGACGATCCAGCGCTCGGACCTCCCCTCGGCGACCACGGAGATCCCCGGCGCCACGACCCCCGACCCCGGCGGCAGAGCGGCCAGGCGGGAGCCGCTCGCGACCGCCACGCAGGCCAGAACCGCAACGGCGCCACCCAGATGCCGCAGGGGCCCCTTTACCAGCAGCCTTTGCTTCTCCTTCTTCGAGTCGTGCGTCTGGCACCTTTCGCTGCTGCAATTGCGTGACGAAGGAGTGGAGTCGGAACGCGACCGATGCGTTTCGCTTCGCTCAACGCATCCTGCGTTTTCCCTACTCACCGAGGGCTCCCGGAAAGATAGAGATCGAGCGCCGCGCGCGCTCCGATCGCCTTGCCGCCGATCGGTTGGGTGACGGCGAGGTCGCTCCTGCCGTCGCCGTCGAGATCGGCGACCGTCACCAGTGCGGCGTCGAGCGGCTCGCGTTCGAGGGTGACGACGAGATCGGGCTCCGGCGCGTAGCGGGCGCCCGGCTGGCCGCGATGGATCGTCACCTTGCGGCCGCGACCGAGCTGCAGGAAGTCGGCACGGCCGTCGCCGTCGAAGTCGCCGGAGAACGACGAAAGCTGGCCGAGCGCCAGGCTGTCGAGCCGCAGGCGCAGCTCGCCGGCGAGATCGAGACCGGTCACCGGACGAAACGAGAGCCCCTCGCCCTGGCGGTAGACCCGGAAGTCGAGCCCGAGCTTGATCGACTTCGTGGCCAGAACCCGCATCGCCTCGAAGAGCGAGAAGTCGAGTGTCAGCGCGACGAGGTCGAGCCTGCCGTCGCCGTCGAGGTCGAGCACGCCACCCGGGAGAGAGAATCCGCCGCCCTCCTCATCCTCGCCCCCCTCTCTCCTGCCGCCGCCCTCGAAAACGTAGCCCTCCACCGTGAACTCCGCCTTGGGTGCCGGGTTCCATCGCCCATCCCCGCCCAGGGCGTGCACGCGGATCCGGGCATGCGGCCGCTTCGCCTCGGCGAGCTCCGCCCGCATCGAATCCTTGGCGTTGGGGATCTCCTCCGACGTCACCACCTCGGCCGGCCCGTCGCCCTCGAGATCCCCCAGCCAGGCGACCTCGCGGCTCGGCGCCTCTTCCTTCTTCTTTTCCGAAGCGGACTCCGACGCCGCCGTGGCCCCGGCGGCGACTGTTGCGACGGCCCACCCGGGCAGCGGATCGAAAACCGGGCCGAAGCGACCCTCACCGAGGTTCAGCCGGCCGCGGACGCCGCTGCCGGCGCGCTCCGGATCGCGAAAGAGCAGGTCGGGCAGGCGATCGCCGTTGAGGTCGAGCACCTGCGGCAGGAGGATGTCGGCGACGACGCCGAGCGACCGGCGTGCGCTCCGCCCGGCGCGTTCCGCCTCGGCACCGGCCTCGGACGCCCCTGCCTCATCTTCGGGCGGCGCGACGAGTGTCGCCGCCGTCGCGCTCAGCCCCTCGGGCGTCGCGAGGTACACCTCGAGCCCCCCCGCCACCGGCACGAAGAGATCGGAATCCCCGTCCCCATCGAGGTCGTCGATCAGGCCGCTCCGGGCGAGAAAGGAGGTGCTGCCGGCAAAGATCGTCCGAGCGGCGATGCGTGGCACGAGCTCGAGGGAGGGGCCCGTCGCCCCGATCGGCTCGATCGCTCCTGTCGCACCCTCGGACGGGTTGTCGCCTTCACCGACCAGCACGACCTCTGCGACACCGTCGTCGGTCCAGGCGACGAGTGGCGCCGCGGCTGGTCCCGCCGCGACCGCGTGGACGCAGGGCGGAAGCTCGAGACGCAGCGGAGCTGCGGCATAGGCATTCGGGCCTGAGGGGGCACCCGTGGAAGCGGCGCCAACGCCCTCGGCGAGGCCGAGGAAGACCAGCAGCTCGCGGCGGTCGAGCACCGTCGGAACGACGGTCAGCACGTCGACGAAGGTCCCCTCCTCGTCGACCTGCATCGGCTCCTCGATGCCGACCTCGCCCCACGAAGTCGAGGCGACGACCACGGCGAGATCGCGCCGCCCGTCGCGGTCGAGATCGACGGCGAGCGAGAGCACCGGCACCCCCGGCAGCTCCAGGCGCTGATGACGGAGCGCGAGCTTCGCCGGCGAGGCGGGCAGGGGGCCGGCCGTGGCGAGGCCGACCGCCAGAAACAGGGCGGCGAGGACAGAGCTGTCGCGCGAGAGTCTCATTCCAGTGTGACTACGTTCGGGCGGCCGATTTCTAACACGAACCTAACGATGAAGGCTCGGCTTCCACCGGCCGGTGCGAAAGACCTCGCGGATGTCGGCCAGCACTTCGCGGTCGATCCTCAGCGTCTCACCCTTGGCGAGATCGATCTTCTGCACGTTCTCGACCCGGATGTCGTAGTTCTCCCAGCCCATGTAGTCGACGAGCAGCTTCTGGAAGCGCGCGTCAACGACTCCGCTGGCGGGGCCCTTGTCGAAGCCGCGTTGCATCCAGATGGTCTGGATCTCGCGCGCGATCCCCTCCGTCACCGGGATCATGTTCTCGGGGCGGGAGCGGGTGAAGTAGAGCCGGTTCAGCGCATAGAGGCGCTCGAGCTCGGCGATCGGCGTCGCGTGGTCGTAGACCGAGATGTCGATGAAGTTGTCGAGGCCGTCGTAGCCGGCGCCTTTGCGCACCACGAGGAGGGCCGCGCTCTGTTCGCCACGCTGGTCGCCCCCCGCCTTGCCGCCGGCGACGAGCGCCGCCATCAGGCGGTCGGCGAGCTCACCGGTCGCCGCCTCGTAGGCTCGCGCCATCGCTTCGACGGTCGCCTCCGAAACCAGGATGTTGCCCTGGATGGCGAAGCCGCTGCCGGCGACGACCTTCCCGACGCCCGCGCCCGGGCCGACCGCTTGCGCAGCGGCGCCCGCCTGCCCGACCCGCCCGCCGGCCCAGCCGAAGCACTCCTTGCCGCTCCAGGTCGCGGCGTTGCCGCGGGCATCGACGATGCCGACCTGGCGCTGCTCGCGCAGCGGATCGTTGCGCAACAGGATCGCGAGCGCCTCCTCTGCCGTCGCGCCGCGCTCGAGCAGATCGAGACCGTCGTCGCCGAACGAGACCTTGGCGAAGCTCTGGGTCGCGACCGCCCCGACTCCGGCTCGCGCCCAGGGCACCACGGCACGCACATTCGGGAACTTCGACTGCACGGCGATTCCGAGATCGCCGGTCGCGGGATCGAGCGCCACGATCGAGAAGGTGGAGACGAAGGGGTCTCCGCCGGAGTTGGTTTCAGCCGCGACCTGCACCGCCGCGCAGGTGATTCCCGTCAGAAAAAAGGCCTCCAGCAGAAAAACGACTCCCGGGCGCTTTCGCATGTCGGCGACGATAGCGCAGCCCGGGCATGCTAGCGTCTCGCTGCTTGTCGCTCCTCGAGCCGCGTTCCGGTCGCTTTTTTGCCGCGCTGGGCTTCGTCGGCGTCGTCGCCGTCGCGGCGCTCGTGAACCGCGAGGCGCTGCTGCAGCCGATGCCCCAGCAGGACGAGCCGAGCTTCGTCGAAGCGGCCGAACTGATGGCCGCGGGGACCTCCCCCTACTCGCAGGCCAAGTACAACTACCCGCCTCCCCTCGCCGCTCTGGGAGCCCTGGCGATCGATCGCGGCGGCACGGGGCTCCTCCTCGCCCTGATGCGCGGCACGAATCTCCTCGCCGTCGCCGCGCTCGCCATCTACGCCGCCGGTTTCGCCGGGCTCCCGCCGCGCCGGCGCTTGCTGCTCGCTGCCGCGATCGTCGCGCTGCTGCCGATCGTTCACTACACCTTCTGGATCGGCAACACGACTCCGATCGCCGGAGCGCTCGCCATCGCCGGATGGAATCTCGGCAGCCGCAGGCCCTGGGGCGGTGCGGCTCTGGTCGGCGTCAGCCTGGCCTACAAACCGATCGCGCTCGCCGGCGCGCTCTACCTCTCGGCGCGCTGGCTGGGCGACGCGCTACGTTCGCCGCGCCGGCTCGTCGAAGCGCTCGCCTGGCTTCCCGTGGCGGCGCTCTGCGTGGCGCCCTGGGCCGGCGAGCTCGCGGCGATGGCCCGGCGGATGACCGAGCCGCCGGTCTTCTCGTCGCGCAATCTCTCCTTTCGGCGCATCTTCGACGGCTTCGGAGTCGAGGTGCCTGCCGCCGCCATCACGTTGACGGTGCTCGCCGTGGCGCTGCTCGCGGCGCGCCTTCGCCCCCGCCGCCCTGTCGACGAGATCGACCGCCAGCACACCGCCCCGGTCGTGGCGCTCCTCGCCCTGCCGGTCGCCTGGGCGCACGGATTCCTCTTCGTCCTGCCGCTGCAGGTCGCTGCGGCCCGTCGCTATTGGGAACGCCGTGCCCTGCGTCGGCAGCGGTCATGGCAGGCGCTCGCCGAGCGTTGGGGGGTGCCGCTGGGCCTGGCGCTGATTCAGGGCAGCGCCAGCGCCGGAGTCGAGTTCGAGGCCCCCGAATGGGTGCGCGCAGCCCTGATCCTCCTCCCGATGCTGGCGCCGGCGGCGCTGCTCGTCTATCTCAGGAGGGCGGGATCTCCGGAGTCCTTGGCCGGCGGGCTGGAAGGGAGAGCCCCCTGAGCCCCGCCCGGCTCAGGCCACCAGGGCGTCGCAGAAGCTCGAGAAAACTTCGATGTAGAGGTCGATGTCGGCGTCGCTATGCTGCAGCGACAGCGTCCACTGCTCCTCGTCGCCCGGCGTCATGAAGATGCCGCGGTTCAGCAGCCAGGGGTAGGAGGCCGCGAAGAGCTCGGGCAGGGTGTCGAGGAAGTCGCGATAGTTCGTGAGCGGCGTCGGGCGGTAGGAGACGCAGCCTTTGGCCCCCAGGTCGATGGTGTGCGCGGGCAGCCCGGTGCGGTCGATCGCCGCCTGGCAGCCCGCCACGAGGCGGCGGCCGAGCTCGGCGAAGCGGGCGTAGGCTGCCGGCGTGAGAATCTCCCGCAGCAGCACCAGGCCGACATGGGAGACGAGCGGGTTGCCGTTGTAGGTGCCCATCTGCGAAACGCCGCGTTCGATCAGGCGCATCAAGTCCTCGCGGCCACCGAACGCCGCCGCCGGCAACCCGCCGGAGATGGCCTTCGCCAGGCAGACGAGGTCGGGCTGTACACCGAAACGCTCGGTGGCGCCGCCGGGCGCGATCGTGAAGCCGGTCTTGATCTCGTCGTAGATGAGGACGACGCCGTGCTTCGTGCACAGCTCGCGCACCCGCTGGAGATACCCGGGCTGGGGCAGGACGATGCCGATGTTCATCATCGCCGGCTCCAGGATCAGGCAGGCGATCTCTTGCCCCCGTTCCACGAACAGCGCCTCGAGCAGCCCGGCGTCATTGAACGGCACGACTTCGATATAGCGGTGGGCATCCTTCACCAGCCCCCGGGAGACCGGCGACTTGGCGGGCCGTTCCCTTCCCCCCATGGTGTCGGCGTTGGGAAGGACCGAGAACATCACGGCGTCGTGGTGGCCGTGGTACGAGCCTTCGATCTTGCAGACGACGTCGCGCCCGGTGGCCGCCCGGGCGACCCGGATGGCGTCCATCGTCGCCTCGGTGCCGGAGTTCGCGAAACGGAGCATCTCGAGGCCGAACCGCCGGCAGATCTCCTCGCCGAACTCGACCGCCTCTTCGGTGGTGACGGCGAAATGCGTTCCCCGGCTGGCCGCCTCGGCAATCGCCTGGACGATGCGCGGGTGGGCGTGCCCGGTCACCATCGCCCCGAAACCGCCGTGGAAATCGAGGAACTCGGTGCCGTCCTGGTCCCAGACGTGGCTGCCCCGGCCGTGCGAGACGTAGACCGGATACGGATAGCCCTTCTGGAAGGAAGAGACCACGCCGAACGGCAGGATCCTGGCGGCGCGCTCGAACAGCTTCGCGGAGGCGGGTGTCCGGTCGAGCAGGCGCCGCATCTCGCTCCCGGCGATTTCGTGGGCACGCTCGAGCAATCTCTTGGATTCCTGGGTCCGGGGGGTGGGTATCGGCGTTGTCATGGGCTATCTTCCGCGTAAGGAAACTGAAATGAGCGAACTCTTCGCCGGGCAAATGGGGTCCGTGACCGCGGCCGTGGGCGGGAAACGATGGCTGATTCTGGCGATCGGCATGCCGAGCGTCAACTGCGGCCTCGCGTGCAACTTCAGGGTCGCGGGCAGGCCGAAGCGCGGAGAGAAGACCTGATGACGACGACTGCGCCCGGCGCCCTTCCCCCGGTCATCGACCTCGAGCACGTCACCAAGCGGTTCGGCAGCTTCGTCGCCGTGCACGAGGCGCACTTCACGATCGGCAAGGGCGAGTTCTTCTCGATGCTCGGACCTTCCGGTTGTGGCAAGACGACGACCCTGCGCATGATCGCCGGCTTCGAGCAGCCCACCAGCGGCCGCATCCTGCTCGAGGGCAAGGACGTCTCGCGGGTGCCGCCGTACCACCGCAACGTCAATACGGTCTTCCAGCACTATGCGCTCTTCCCGCACATGTCGGTGCGCGACAACATCGCCTTCGGTCCGCGCAGCCAGGGCCTGCCCAAAGCCGAGATCGCGAAGCGCGTCGGTGAGATGCTCGAGGTCGTGCGCCTCTCTTCCATGGCCGACCGCCGCCCGGGCCAGCTCTCCGGAGGTCAGCAGCAGCGTGTCGCTCTGGCTCGCGCCCTGGTCAACTATCCGAGCGCACTGCTGCTCGACGAGCCGCTGGGCGCCCTCGACCTCAAGCTCCGTCAGGCGATGCAGATCGAGCTCAAGCGCATTCAGCGCGAGCTCGACATCACTTTCATCTACGTCACGCACGACCAGGAAGAGGCGCTGACGATGTCGGACCGGATCGCCGTCATGTACGAGGGGCGCGTCGATCAGCTCGGCACGCCGCGCGCGATCTACGACGAGCCCGAGACCCATTTCGTCGCGACGTTCATCGGCGTCGCCAATCTCCTGCCGGCAAGAGTCGTGGGCACCGCCGATGGTCGGCACGCGGTGGAGATCGCCGGGCGTCCACTCCAGGTCCCCGCCAAGAGTACCCGCTTCGCCGCCGGCGACGCCGTGACGCTCGTGCTCCGCCCCGAGCGCCTCACGCTCTCGGTGGATGCGCCCGACTCGGCAGCGGCCCTCCCGGCGACTCTCGTCAGTACGATGTTCCAGGGCCCGGTGGTGCGTTGCGGCTTCGAGCTCGCCGACGGCACCGATGTCGTCTGCCACTTCGACCATCGGGAGGCCGCGACGATGCCCGAACCGGGCAGTGCCTACTGGATCAGTTGGGAGGCCGACGCCGGCAGGCTCCTGCCGGGGGTTTCCACGCCGCCTCCGAAGCTGGGAGTCCCCGACACAGCGAAATTCGCCGTCCGGTGATACCGACCATCAAGGAGAAACGATGAGCGAACAGGACAGGAAGCGCGAGCAGGAGACGATGTTCCAGCGGTTCTTGCAGGAGGCGCAGAGTCGGCGGCAGTTCCTCGGGCGTTCGGCCTGGGCGGCGGGCGGCCTCGCCTTCGGCGGCGGCCTGCTGGGCGCCTGCGGCAAGAAGGCCGCCGAAGCCCCCGCGGCGGCACCCTCGACGGCGGCCGCGACGGCGCCCAAGGGCCCGCTTCGGATCTCCAACTGGCCGTTCTACATCGACGAAAAGACCGTTCCGGATTTCACGGCGGGGACCGGGATCGCCGTCGAGTACAGCGAGGACGTCAACGACAACAACGAGTTCTTCGCCAAGATCGACGAGCCGTTGAAGCGCAACCAGTCGATCGACCGCGACATCGTGATCCTCACCGACTGGATGGTCGCCCGGATGATCGCGCTCGGCTACTGCGCGCCGCTCGACGACGCCATCTTCCCGAACAAGACCAACCTCCTCGACTCGCTGCGCGACGTGAGCTTCGATCCGGGCAGGAAGTACAGTGTGCCGTGGGTTTCGGGCATGGTCGGCATCGGCTACAACCCGAAGAAGACCGGACGCGAGCTCACCAGCGTCGAAGACCTCTTCGATCCCAAGTTCAAGGGTCAGGTCACCATGCTGACCGAGATGCGCGACACTCTCGGCCTGATCATGCTCGGCCTGGGCGCCGATCCCACGAAGGCGACGCTCGCGGATGCCACCGCCGCCTGCGCGAAGGTCAAGCAGGCGCGCGAGAGCGGCCAGGTTCGCGCCTTCACCGGCAACGACTACGCCGCCGACCTCGCCGCCGGCAACATCTCGGTGGCGATCGCCTGGTCCGGCGACATTCAGGGCCTCGCGGCGGACAATCCCGACCTCGTCTGGTTCGCGCCCAAGGAGGGCGCGATGCTCTATTCCGACAACATGCTGATTCCGAAGACTTCGGACCGGCTCGACGCAGCGCATGCCTGGCTCAACTGGTGCTACGACCCCGCCCACTCGGCTCAGATCGTCGCCGGAGCACCCTACCTCTCGGCAGTCAAGGGCGCCGGCGAGGAGCTCGCCAAGATCGCTCCCGACCTCGCCAAGAGCCCGCTGGTCAACCCGCCCGACGCCCTGCGCGCCCAACTGCGCGTCTTCCGCGCGCTCTCCGACGCCGAGGACCAGGAGTTCAACCGGGTCTTCCAGGACGCCATCGGCGCCTGACGGCAGAGATGGCAGGAACTTCCACCGGGGGCGGAAGGCGCTCGCCTTTCGCCCCCTACCTGCTGATCGCGCCAGGCGTGCTCTGGCTGGCGTTCTTCTTCCTGGTGCCGCTCGTCACCCTGGCGCGCACCTCGCTGCCCGGCGGCGGCCTGCCCTGGTGGACCGGATACCTGCGGGCCTTCGATACCTACGGCGAGCACTTCGCGCGTTCGTTCGGCTACGCTCTGGCCGCGACGGTGATCGCCCTCCTGTTCGGCTATCCGCTGGCCTACGTCATGGCCTTCCGGGCCGGCCGCCTGCGCAACTTCCTGCTCGGGCTTGTGATCCTTCCTTTCTTCACCACCTTCCTGGTGCGCACCCTCGCCTGGAAGACGATCCTCGGCGACAACGGGTTCGTGGTCGAGGCACTCAAGTGGCTCCACCTGCTGCCCGAGGACGGCCGCCTGCTCAATACCCTGGCGGCGGTGGTCGGCGGCCTGACCTACAACTTCCTGCCGTTCATGATCCTGCCGATCTACGTCAGCCTCGAGAAGATCGACCGCCGGCTGATCGAGGCTGCGGCCGACCTCTATTGCAGTCCGGCGCGCGCCTTCGCCAAGGTCGTCCTGCCACTCTCGCTGCCGGGAGTCTTCGCCGGGAGCCTCCTCACCTTCATCCCCGCCTCCGGCGACTTCATCAATGCCGAGCTTCTCGGGAGCCCCAACCAGCAGATGATCGGCACGGTGGTCCAGAACCAGTTCCTCGAGGTGCGCGATTATCCGTTGGCCTCGTCGCTCTCGTTCCTGCTGATGGCCGTGATCATCCTGGGCGTGCTCTCCTACGCCCGCGCCCTGGGCACCGAGGAGCTGGCATGAGCGCTCCCGGCGCCGCCGATCCGGTCGCCTCGGGCTGGCGCGGGCGGGTCCTCGACGTCGTCGCCGGCCTCGTTCTGCTCTATCTCTTCGTTCCGATCTTCGTCATCGTTCTCTACAGCTTCAACCGGCCTTCCGGGCGCTACAACTTCGTCTGGAAGGCGTTCTCGCTCGAGGCCTGGCGCGACCCGTTCAAGTACTCTTCGCTGGTCGACTCGATGAAGCTCTCGCTCGAGATCGCGGCGATCTCGACCAGCGTCGCCATCGTCTTCGGCGCGCTGATCGCGCTCGCCCTCTGCCGCTACCGCTTTCGCGGCAGCCCGGCGATCGATCTGCTGCTCGTGCTGCCCTTGACGACCCCGGAGGTCGTCCTCGGCTCGGCGCTTCTGTCGCTCTTCCTGCAGCTCGACACGCGATCGGGCTTCGCCACGGTCGTCATCGCCCACATCATGTTCCAGGTGAGCTACGTCGCCCTGACCGTCAAGGCGCGGATCCGCGGCTTCGACTGGAGCCTCGAAGACGCAGCAATGGACTTGGGCGCCAAGCCCCTGCGCGTCGTCTGGAAGGTCACCCTGCCGCTCATCGCGCCCGGAATCGCCGCCGCCGCGATGCTCTCCTTCGCCCTGTCGATGGACGACTTCATCATCACCCTGTTCAACGCCGGCAGCCAGGTGACCTACCCGCTCTACGTCTACGGCGCCCAGCGCTCCGCCTACCCGCCGCAGATCAACGTCATGGCGACAGCCATCCTCGTCGCGAGCCTCCTCGTCCTCGGCATCACCGTCCTCTGGCAACGCCGCACCGAATCCCGCCGCGCGGGCGGCTGACCTCGACCGGCGGGCGGGGAACCTCGGGGCCGCCGGGCAGCCTTCGATAGACTTCCAGCACTTGAGAAACCCCGAACTCTCGTCCGGCTCGTCGGCATCGAGCTCATCGGCGCCAGCGACGCCAGCGGTGGATCGCAACGACCTCGGCTTCGGCTCGGTCGTCGCGCGGCAGAGCCGCGATCGGCTGCTGAATCGCGACGGATCTTTCAACGTCCGGCGCGAGGGGCTCGGCTTCTTCCAGTCGCTATCGCTCTACCACTCGCTGCTCAATATGAGCTGGCCGCGCTTCCTGCTGGTGCTGACGGGCGGCTTCCTCACCGTCAACTTCGTCTTCGCGTGCATCTATTTTGCCGCCGGACCCGACGCGCTCTCGGGACTCCACTGGACGACGACCGGAGGCCACTTCCTTGGCTGCTTCTTCTTCTCCGTCCAGACCTTCGCCACAATTGGGTACGGCAGCATCGCGCCGGCGAAGCTCTCCGCCAACGTCCTGGTCGTCGTCGAAGCGGTCACCGGCATGCTGCTCGTGGCGCTCGGCACCGGCATCTCCTTTGCGCGCTTCGCCCGTCCCCGCGCACGGATCCTGTTCAGCGAGCAGGCGGTGATCGCGCCTTACCGATCCCCCGGCGGATCCAACATGGCCTTCGAGTTCCGCATCGCCAATGCGCGCCAGAACCAGCTCACCGACGTCTCGGCCCGCGTGCTGTTGGCGCGGCGCAAAACCGGAGGCGACCGCGAGTTCCTGCCGCTCAAGCTCGAGCGCGAGAGCGTTCTCTTCTTCCCGCTCTCCTGGACCATCGTCCACCCGATCGACGAGGCGAGTCCGCTGCGCGGCCAGACGGCAGATGATCTCCTGGCGGCCAAGGCCGAGTTCCTGATCCTCCTCTCCGGCAACGACGAGACCTTCAATCAGGTCGTGCACGCGCGCTCCTCCTACGAGGCCTCGGATCTCGTCTGGAACGCCCGTTTCCAATCGCTCTACAATCCGACCGCGGCCGACGGCGGCATCAGCATCGACGTCGGCCGACTGTCGGCGATCGAGCGGCTCTGAACCTCCATTCGGGCTCCCTCAGGCCGCGTTCGCCCGCGCCTTGAGCAGTGAGGCGGCTATGGCGACAGTCAGGATCAGGGCGATGACGCCGAGGGAGATTCCCGACGGGATCTTCAGCCAGTCGACGAGGGCCATCTTCACGCCGACGAAGACCAGGATCGCGGCAAGGCCGAGTTTCAGGTATTCGAACTTGTGCATGACGCCGGCGAGCAGGAAGTAGAGCGAGCGCAGGCCGAGGATGGCGAAGACGTTCGAGGTGTAGACCAGGAACGGATCGCGCGTCACGGCGAAGATGGCCGGGATCGAATCGACCGCGAAGACCAGATCGGTGAACTCGACCATCACGAGCACGAGGAAGAGCGGCGTCGCCGCCAGCCGGCCGCCCTCGCGCACGAAGAAGTTCGCGCCGCGGTAGTCGGAGGTCACCGGCATCAGCCGCCGCACCAGCCGCACGACCGGATTCTTCTCCGGCTCGAGGCCATGCTCCGGCGTGAACGCCATCTTGATACCGGTCAGGACGAGGAAGGCGCCGAACAGGTAGATGATCCAGTGGAAGCGGCCGAGAAGCGCCGCACCCGCCAGGATGAAGGCGGCGCGCATGACCAGGGCGCCGAGGATGCCCCAGAAGAGCACTCTGTGCTGGTACTGGTCGGGGACCTTGAAGTAGGCAAAGAGCAGCGCGATGACGAAGATGTTGTCGATCGAGAGCGACTTCTCGATCAGATAGCCGGTCAGAAACTCGACCCCGGGCTGCGGCCCGAGGAATTTCCAGACACAGAGATTGAAGACCAGCGCGAGGGCGATCCAGACCGCGCTCCAGATGGAGGCCTCGCGCAGCGAGACGGCGTGCGCCTGGCGGTGGAAGACGCCGAGGTCGATGGCGAGCATCGCCAGGACGAAGAGGTTGAATCCGGCCCAGAGCCAAAGCGAAGTGGGTTCCATGCATCTCTCCAATCGGAAAGAGGCGCGGGAAACGCAAAAAGCGAGACCCCGCGGCACTCTCGTGTCGCAGTGGTCTCGCCGTGTCCCTCGTGGATCGGGGCGACCGGGGATCCTCTCCCGTATTGACGATCACCCCGCCTGGCTCCGGAGACTCCCCCCGGGCCGGTCGGCTACTCCCCACCCTGCGCGGGGATTTTATCCGAACCTGGTCCGACGGCGCCCCGGGCGGGTGACGATCGCGTTACAGCCGGGCGGTCAGCTCGTCGGGGGCACGGGGGTCGAGGTGCAGGAGGTGCAGGAGCCATCCGATTTCCTCCGAGGAGCCATCCGATTCCCGAGAAAAGCGATTGGAGGCTCGAAGATGCCGCACTCTTCGACGGCGCCAGCTCCTGAGTATTGCGGTTTTGGACCATTAGGGCAGCCAATCGGGAGGTTTGGGCTGGCAGCGGCGTCTTGAAACGCGACTCCGCGCTGAGTTTCCTCGCGGTCGGGCGCGAAGTGGCACCTGGAGGACGAGCTCTCCGCCGCGGAGGCCGTTTCGCCTCCATAACTTGGAGCTTGGCTGGATCTCCCGTCGTCGCTAACCGCCTCGGGCGGCGGCTCGGACCGGGAGCGGCGGGGGAAAGGCACCGGCGGGGAACTCGACGTCCATTGCGCCCTCCCGCAGCCGGCGGGCGGCGTAGCGGTAGGCGTCCAGGAAGGCGAAGTAGGCCGTGCGGAGACCGCGACGAACCCCCGGAGCCACGGCATGCACCAGCGGCGCTGGGCCCTTCTTCATTCGGTTGGGCTCGTGATGAGGGTCCTGCCGGCAGACGGCCTCCGGTCCGAGCGGCGGGATCCCGGTTTCCTCCTGCCGCAGCTGGGCGTCGGCTTCGATCTCCGCGATCAGTTCCCGGACTCGCGCTCGGTACTCCTCCGGCGCGAGCTCCTGCCAGCAGGGAAGCGGCGCCAGGCTGAGCTCCTCGCGCTCGAGGAAGTCCTGCGGATCGAGCGGCAGACTCTTGCGCTGCGCCCTGGACTCGGTCGTCCGGTCGCGCCAGTGACCGGAGACGGCCGTCCCATCGGCCAGGGCGCGGGCGCAGTGGACTCCGGGCCAGTCGTAGGGCGAGGCGACGAGCCCCTCCTTGACGCCCTGCGCCAGGACGTACTGGAGCCGGCCCACCTGGGCCGCTTCTTCCTCGGAGACGATGACCGCATGGTAGCGCTGGCCCCAGAACTTCTCCCGCCAGCGCGCGAGGCGCCCGGCCTCGCGGGCGAGATTCGAGTTCAGGTAGTTCATGAACTCGGCGAGCTGCTGGGCGTCGGCGACCCTGACGAGCAGGTGGTAGTGGTTGGAGAGGAAGGCGAAGGCGTGGACCAGGAGCTCAGCGAGGCGCGCTGCGCGGGCCAGGACGCCCAGCGTAACGTCGTTCAGGCCCGGCGAGGGACGCAGGAGCAGGCGACCCTGGATCGTCCGGCAGGTGATCTCGACCAGGGCCCCTCCGGGAGGTATGTACCGTAATCTGCGTGACACTGAAAGGAAAGACGTAAAAACCTCCGACAATCTGGCGTCGGAGGCTCGAGATGCCGGTTTGGAAAATCGGGTGGCACCTCAAGAGTTTGGAAAATCGGGTGGCACCTCGAGGCCTCAAGAGAGCGGGGCTCACACCCCGCGTGCCGGTCGGCTACTCCCCACGCTGCGAGCGAACTCTCTGGCAGCCGGAAGGTCTCAGCTTGATCCCGCGGCCACGGTCGAAGCCCGCGCCGGCTGCGCCGCGAGAAAGCGCCAGAGAGCGCGCTGCTCGTCCTCGTGCATCGAGCGCAGCATGCCCCAGGGCATCTCTTCGTGCTCTCGCCCGTCCACCATCTGGAGGAAAATCTCCTCGTCCCATTCTTTGAGCGGGCCGCCTGGCGTGAGGTTCCCGGCCAGGTACTTCTTGGGTCCCGGCGTCAGTTGGCCGGAGAGATCGGCGCCGTGGCAGTTGCGGCAGCCGAAAGTGCGCGCGATGTACTCGCCGTTCTCCGCCGTCGCACCCGGGGGCGGCTGCGCCGGCCGTGCCGCCTGGTGATCCATATAAAGGAACGGGACCATGCTGTCGAGCTTCCCGGCGCCGAGGAGAGCCTTGGCGAGCACGCTCGGACGCGGCGCCGGCCAGTCGCGGTCGACCGGCGGCAGCGACTTGAGATAGGCGACGAGGTCGCCGGTGTCGTTGTCGCTCAGGAAGTAGAAGACCTCGGACGGCATGACGATCAGCGCCCGGCCCTGCGCATTGACGCCATGGCGGATGGCGCGCACCCAGGTGGCGTCGTCGGCATAGCTGCTCCCGAGCCCGCCCCGGCCCCGCGTCAGGTTGGGCCCGTTCACGACCATGAACGAGGCGTCGTCGATGAATTTCTTGCCGCCCAGGTCGTCGCCGTGGCAGAAAACGCAGCGGGTACGGGCAAGATGGGCGCCGCGCTCGATCGCCGCCGGATCGCTCGGAACGGCGACGGTCTCGACGGCGACCGTGCGCGTCGCCGAGAGCTTGCGCCCGCCGAGAAAGACCAGGACGGCGACCAGGACGACAAGAGCGCCCGCGACGGTGGCGAGCGAAATACCTATCCACTTCAGGAACTTGCGCATCGATCCCCCCGGAAAGTGCGACGAGATTGCAAGTGCTCAGCCGACGACGGCGAGCGGCGAAGCCAGCGGGCGATTCTCAGGCGTGAGGGCGTGCCGATATTGGCGCGCCAACGCCGCAGTCTCCTCCCGGGTGACGAAGCGTTCGTAGAGATTCGTCCGCTGCTTCGGCTCGAAGCCGGCGGCGCGAATGAGGTGCTCCATCTCGTCCTGGGTCATCTTGTGATGCGTACCCGCCGCCGAGACGACGTTCTCCTCGATCATGATCGAGCCCATGTCGTCGGCGCCGAAGGCGAGGCCGGCCTGGCCGATCTTCTTCCCCTGGGTGACCCAGGAGGACTGCAGGTGCTGGACGTTGTCCATGAAGAGACGCGAGACGGCGAGCGTCTTCAGATACTCGTCGGCGTAGACCTCGGGGATCCCCTGCAGGTCGGTGTGCTCGTCCTGGTAGGTCCACGAGATGAAGGCGGTGAAACCACCGGTCTCGTCCTGCAGGTCGCGAATGCGCTGGAAATGCTCGACACGGGCCGCGAGCTCCTCGCCCATGCCGTACATCATGGTGGCGGTGGTCCGCATGCCGTGGCGGTGCGCCTGGCGCATGATGTCGATCCACTCCTCCGGCGACGCCTTGGGGTAGGCAAGGACCTCTTTGCGGATGCTGTCGGAGAGGATCTCGGCGCCGCCGCCCGGAATCGACATCAGGCCGGCCTCCTTGAGCACGCCGATGACGTCGAAGAACGACATCCGTTCCTTCTTCGCGATGAACTTGATCTCCGGCGGCGAGAAGCAGTGGCGGTGGATCGCCGGATAGGTGTCGCGCAGGAAGTGCAGCAGGTCGACGTAGTAGGAGAGCGGCAGGTCGGGGTTCACGCCGCCCTGCATCAGGACGCCCGTGCCGTTCAAGGCCAGCGTCTCCTCGATCTTCCGCCCGATCTCCTCTTTCGGGAGGAGATACCCCTCGGGGTCGCCCGGCGCGCGGTAGAACGCGCAGAACCGGCACTTGTAGACGCAAACGTTGGTGTAGTTGATGTTGCGGTCGACGTTGTAGGTCGCGACGGCGGGGTCGTTGTGGCGGTCGCGGACCTCGTGCGCCGCCGCCCCCAGAGTCAGCAGATCGCCGTCGAGGAGGAGCCGGTGGGCGTCCCCCGCCGAGATCCGCCGTCCGGTCAGGGCATCTTCGAGAATCTCGGGCACGGCACGGGAGGAGGGGGCGAAGTCGCTCATCGCGCGAATTCTACCAGCGCCCGGGAGAAAAAAAGGGCCCGCCACCCCTCTGGGGGTAGCGGGCCTGGGGGACCGGCCGGAGTTCCCGGCGCAGGGTTCAGGGACAGGTCGCGAAGGCGTCGGAATCGGTTCGCGCGATGTTCGAAGTCGAACCGATGGTGTTGGTGTAGGTCACGATTTCGTCGGCGAACGTGTCTTCGACCCGGATCGTGAAGGCCACATTCGTGGTCGCGGCGTAGTAGACCCAGTAGCGGTCGTTGACGACGCAGCCGTCGACCATCTTGATCAGGAGCTCGAAGTTCGCCGGCTGGAAGAACCAGAAGATCGCGGAATCGGTCGAGGCGAGCGGCACCGCTTTGCCCACGAACGGCACTTGAGCGAAGTTCTCGCCCGTCACCGAGATGCGGAAACGACCGCCCAAGACCTCGGCGACCCGGCCGTCGAAGTTCCCGGCGCCGAAGTCGCCGTCACCCGCCAGGATGCGCGCGGCCGGCGCGTCGCAGACGACCTGGTTCGAGAAGGTGCCGATCTCGGTGCCATCGAAGCCGGCCGTCACGAGATAGTAGTTGTCGGCGAACTGGAGCGGCAACGCGTCGAGGCGCGACTGTCCGGCGCCGAAGTCCGGGCCGTCGTCATCTTCCGCGATCAGGTTCTGAAGCGGGTTCTCCGGGTCGAAGCCGTCGCGATAGAGGAACACCCAGCCGTCGAAGCCCTCCTCCTGGATGCTCATGATGAAGCAGGCGGAGTTGTCGCTCGGGAAGAACGGCTGCACGGAGTAGCGCACGATCTGGCCGCTCAGGGTGCCGAGGCTCGCGGGGCGATTGAACGTCGGCTGCCCCTTGGTGGTGCCATAGAAGGTGGTCGCGGCGGCGGCATGAACCGCGGCGGTGGTTCCCGCCAGGAGCAGGAAGGTCGCAAGGAAGTGACGTACGGTGCTTTTCATAGTGAGGCCCTCGGCTCGCCAGTGCCCGGAGTCTCCGGAATATCTGGAGAAGCCGGATCGAAGAGGCGGGGCCTTGGGCGAGCAATCGAAGTCCCCGCTTCACGCGGCGCGCGTGGCTCGTCGCAGAGCCCACGCTCACCGCACGAAGCGGCCCACTGCAATGGAGGTGCCGGGATGAACGCGGCGCCCGGATGCTCCGCGCTCTCGCCTCCTGCCGGGCAAGAACTCGAGAACCGCCTCGCGCTGCCGCCCTGGGGGGGATGCGATTGCCGCGCCCCGCCATGCGGTTTCTGCAAAGGTCACCACCGCGCGCGTTCCTGTCGCCATTCCCTGGCGGTCCATGCGTCCGGAGCGCCATGCCCGCTAGAAGAAGGGCCCGCTCCCCCAAGGAGGGGCGGGCCCAGATACGGACTCTGAACGGAATGTGCCAGACGTCAGATGCAGGTTGCGAAAGCGTCCGAGTCGGCGATGGAAGTCGCGAACTGGGTTCCCAGAGGATTGTGGTAGTAGATCGCGGGCGATCCGTCGAAGGTGTCGTCCACGTAGAGGTAGAAATCGACGTTGGTCGTAGCGGCGTAGAAGACCCAGTAGCGGTTGTTGAGGGCGCAGCCGTTCACGATCTTGACCAGGAGCTCGAAGTTCGCCGGCTGGAAGAAGTAGAAGACCGCCGAGTCGGTCGAGGCCAGCGGAGCGGTCCTGCCGATGAACGGCGTGCCCGCAAAGTTGTTGCCCGTCACCCACACCTTGAAACGGCCGCCGAGCAACTCGGCGATCCGGCCGTCATAGTCGCTGGGCTGGTTGGTCCCGAAAACGCCATCTCCCACGACGACGCGCGTCGCCGGCGCCTCGCAGGCGACCATGTTCGAGAACGTCCCTGAGGCCAGGCTGTTATAGCTCGCGGTCACCAGGTAGTAGTTGTCGGCGAAGAGCAACGCCCGCGTGTCGATTCGCGATTCCCCGATATCGAACTCCGGACCATCGTCGTCATACGCAATCAAGTTGGTGAGCGGGCTGGCCGGGTTGAAGCCGTTGCGGTAGAGGTAGATGATGCCGTCGTAGCCGCTCTCCTGAATGCTCTGGATGAAGCAATCGGCGTTGACGTTGGGGAAGAACGGCTGCACCGAATAGCGCGCCGAAACACCGCTCAGGGTGGAGAGGTTCGCAGGGCGGTTGAACGTCGGCCCCCCCTGGGTCGAGCCATAGAAGGTCGTCGCGGCCTCGCCGTAGGCGACCGCCGAGAGGACGAAGGCACACAAGAAGAGGCGCGCAGCAGTTCGGATCATGAGGTTCTCCCTCGGCTCGCCGCATGGATTAGGTACGAGACCGGGACCCAGGGCGAGCGGTTGCGGGTTCCCGACTCCGACTGACTGGAACGATGAAAGTAGGCTACCACCTCGAGAAACGGGTTTGCCCGCCGGAAGGGGACAAACCGGCGACAATCTCCTCGTTGCGTGTCAGCAAACCTCGCACTCGGCGCCCTCGAGAGCACTCCTGGCACAGGCCGCGCGCTGGCGTAGACTCCGGGATTCAACGATGCCCATACCCGCCTTCCTCAAGCGCCGACTCGACGCTGCGCTCGCGCGGCGGGGGTTCGAGCGCATTGCGAGCCGGCTGGTCTACCCCTGGCAGCGGGCGCCGGTCGATCTGCCGAGCCACAGTGGAGCGCCCTTGCCGGCAGGGGCCGAAGAGGCGCTGCGCGCCGATCATCCGCGCCTGCAGGAGCTCACCCGGGCCTATCGCGAGCTCGACTCGCCGCTCGCCCGGGATCCGGTGTGGACGCCCGAGCTCCTCGCGACCGCCGACCTCCGGCAGTTCCGGGGCGACAACCCTTATGTCTTTCAGCTGCGCGGCCGGAACTTGAACGAGCTCGGCTATGCGGTGAGCTACTACTGCGCCGGGCGGATCGCCGAGGTCGAGCGTTTGCAGCTGCTCGATCGCCTCGAGGAGGATGGGCTCTTCGGCGTCCACACTTTCTCGATCGACGGCCGCCGGGTGTCGCGCGATCTGCTCGACTCTGCGCTCGAGCTCGCCTTCCTGGAGCGCCATCTGGGGATCTCGCACGGTCCCGTCCGGACGATCCTCGACATCGGCGCCGGCTACGGCCGTCTCGCCCACCGCGGGGTGACCGCCTTCCCGGAGACGACGCGCTGGCTCTGCGCCGACGCCATCCCGACCTCGACCTTCCTCTGCGAGTACTACCTCGGGTTTCGCGGCGTCGCGGGGCGGCCGGACTCTCCGGCCCGGGTCGTCCCGTTGCACGAGCTCGAACCGGCGATCGCGCCCGGGACGGTCGATATCGCGGTCAACATCCACAGCTTCTCCGAGTGCTCCCCCGCCGCGATCGACGCCTGGCTCGCCCTCCTCGCCGGCAAGCAGGTCGGGCACCTGATGATCGTTCCCAACGCGATCGCCGGTGACGGCGTCACTATGCTGACCAATGCCGGCGTCGACTTCACCCGAATCGTCCTGCGGCACGGCTACCGGCACGTCGCGAGCGAGCCGAAGTACCCGGATCCGGTCGTCCAGGAGTACGGCGTCAGCCCGGCCGCCCACCTGCTCTTCCGGCTCGAAGACTGATCTCAGCCCTCCGGAGGGAGTCCGGCGGATGGCTGGGGCAATCGGCAGGGTTCTCCCCTTCGGGCAGCGGAGAAACTACGCAGGCGGCGCCGCTCGCGGAGGGGTAAACTGGCCGCGAAAGGAGATCCCCATGGGTCTTTTCGATTTCGTGAAGAACGCTGGAGCCTCGATCTTCGGCAAGGACGATAGCCCGGCCAAGGGCGCCCCGCCGCAGGCGCAGACGCACACCGTTTCCCCCGCTGAGCTCGATGCGATGAAGCGCAGGAAGGCGCTCGAGAAGCTGCTCGGCGAATTCTCGCTCCAGGTCGAGAACCTGAAGATCGACGTCACCGGCGATACCGCCGTCGTGCACGGGCTCGTCGACGACCAGGCCGAGCGCGAAAAGGTCGTCCTGGCGCTCGGCAACGTCATCGGCATCGCCCGCGTCGACGACCGCCTCGAGACCAAGAAGAAGGAGCCCGAGTCGCAGATGTACACGGTCGTTTCTGGCGACTCGCTGTCGAAGATCGCCAAGAAATTCTACGGCAATGCCGCGAAGTACCCGGTCATCTTCGAGGCCAACAAGCCGATGCTCAAGGACCCCGACAAGATCTATCCGGGACAGGTCCTGCGCATTCCTCCGGCAGGTTGAAGATCCGGCGTTCCGCGCTCTACCTGCTCGCCGGGCTCCTGCTCGGCGAGCTTTTCTATGTCGGCGCTTTCGAATGGGTGGCGCGAAGCGGCCGCCTCGAACGCTGGGTCAACCGCCGTCCCGACAAGGTCCACTTCGCCTTCCGCGAGGCGCACTCCTGGTTCCCCTTCCGGGTCGCGCTCGAAGGGCTCGACCTCGCGGTGCAGACTCCGCACTTGCAATGGCGCCTGCAGTGCGACGAAGTCACGGGCTGGATCGCGCCGGCGCCGCTCCTGGCTCGCCGCCTGCGGGTCGAGTCGGCCATCGCCACGGGTGTCGAGTTCGGACTTCGCCGCCGCGCCGACTCACCACAGGAGGCCGCCGGGCGCGCGGCGCTCCTGCCCCCGATACCGGCCTTTCCACTCGCCGGAACGCCGCCCTCGCCTCGCCCCCTCCGCCCCGCCTGGAATTTCGAATTCCCGCGGGTGCGAGCCACCGGCGTCCGCCGTCTCTGGATAGAACAGGCTCGCCTCACCGGAGCGATGCGCGCCGAGGGCGGCTTCGCGATCCGCCGCCGAACGGAGGCCGAGGTGGAGCGCAGCCGGCTTGAGATCATCGGCGGCGGCCTCGAGCTCGCCGGCAAGCCGCTCGCCACCCGGCTTTCGGGCGCTCTCGACTTTTCGACCGCCGCCTACCGCCATCGCGAGCACCGCGGGCTCGACGCGCTCCCCTTCGTCGATTCCGCCCTGACCCTGAGCGGCGAGGTCTTCCCCGGCCCGCTGCTCGCGAGCTACTTGGCGCGGGCACCCTGGCTCGAGTTCGCGGATCTGCAGACCACTTTCGATGCCGCGCTCGAGATGCGCCAGGGAAAACTCGTCGAGGGCAGCTACCTGCACACCGAGAAGACCGAGCGCACCGTGCGCATCTTCGGTTTCGAGGCGAGCGGCCAGGCCCTCCTCAACTTCGATGTGCACCGCGATGCGACCGGCGGTCACGCCGAGCTCGCCGTCGGTTTCGACGACTTCGAGCTGCGCCGGGGCACGGCGGGCGCGGCGGTCGTGGGCGGTAGCGGCCTCTCCCTGCTCGCGTCGACCCGCGACCTTCGAGCCGGCGGGCTGCCCGACGACGCCACAATCCGGATCGGCCTCGGCGAGGGCCGACTGCTCGATCTCGCAGGCTTCTCCGATCTTCTGCCGCGGTCGGCCGGACTGGAGCTCGCCGGCGGCCGGGGCGAGGTCAGAGGCGAGTTCGAAGCCGCCCTCGGACAGGGCGAAGCGGGTTCCGCGCGCGGCTCGGTGAGCGCCCGGATCACCGACGCCGCCCTGATCTCCAACGGCGTACGGTTCACCGGGGCTCTGGCGTTCGACGTCCCGGTCACGAGTCAGGACCTCAGAGGGCGGCGGTTCGATCTCGCAGGAACCCGGATCGAGCTCGATGGATTCACCGGCCCAGGGGAGCCGAGGGTCGCCGAGACGAAAGGCCGCGCGGTCCCCGGCGGACCTGGCTGGCGGGGCACGATCGAGACCCAGGTCGCGGCGTTCCATCTCGTCGAGCCCGCCACCGCCGAAGGGCGATTCACCCTGCAGCTCAGCGACTCGGCCCCGCTCGTGGCGCTCTACGCGACGCGCAAGGACCTTCCGCGGTGGGTCGAGCGCCTGCTCGAAGAGCCCGACGTCCGTGCGACCGGTGCCTTCACCTACAGCAAGCCGGAGCTCCGGATCGAGAAGCTGCGGGCCCGCTTCGAGCACTGGGGTTTCGAGGCCGACCTCGAGCTCGGCAAGGACCGCAAGCGCGGCCTCCTGCTGCTCGAATGGCGCAAACTCGCCCTGGGAGTGCGGATCGAGGGCGAAAAGCGCGACTTCAAGCTTACCGGCGCCCGGGAGTGGTTCGCCCGCGAGAAGCTCTAGCGCGGACCCGGCTCCGCCCGGCGCGCCACCTCCGAGCCGAGGGGATCTTGCGCCGCCCGGCGGGCCACCTCGAAGCCGACGGGATCCTGCGCTTCTCGGGCGCTC
>JAGPDF010000003.1:44407-140734 GCA_018057705.1 Thermoanaerobaculia bacterium
GTTCGCCCGCGAGAAGCTCTAGCGCGGACCCGGCTCCGCCCGGCGCGCCACCTCCGAGCCGAGGGGATCTTGCGCCGCCCGGCGGGCCACCTCGAAGCCGACGGGATCCTGCGCTTCTCGGGCGCTCCTGGGGCCCTCTCCTCCCATCTCACGCCCTGCGATGCTCGAATCCCGTCGGCTTCGAGGCGCCCCGCCTCCGTCACCGCAGATCGGTACGCGCCTCTTTTCCTTTACCGGAAGCTTTTGCTTTTCTTTCTTATTGTGCTAGTTTTTAACTTAAGAATTGCATTCTTAATACTAAAAACGCAATTTCTAAGGAGATCGACATGACCACCGCCCTCCGCGACTTCCTCGAAATCCCTTACGACAAGCTCGAAGAGCTGAACCTCGCGGCCAAGGCCGACCGCCTGGCGAGGAAGGATCCGGCGAAGATCCAGGAGGCGCGGATGAAGTACCTCACCGACGAGCGCCGGATCAAGGCGGTGACGGTCTGCTTCACCGATCTCGAAGGTCGCCTCCACATGCTCGACTACGACAAGAAGTTCCTGCTCGGGTCCGCCGACAACCTGACCTTCGACGGTTCGTCGATCCGCGGCTTCTCGCAGCAGGCCGAATCGGACCTGCGCCTGGCGATCGACTGGGCGGCGTTCTACTGGCTGCCCTCGGACATCTTCGGCGCCGGCAAGATCCTGGTCTTCGGCGAGGTCCAGGAGCGCGACGGCAGCCCCTACCGCGGCGACATGCGGGCCCGGCTGAAGGCCTTCGGCGAGCAGCTGTGGAAGAAGGACCAGACGGTGGCCTACGCCTCGAACGAGATCGAGGGCTTTCTCTTCAAGGGCCGCGATGCGGAAAGGCACTACCACGAGACCGGCACCTTCGACTTCATCTCGACCGGCGGCTATTACCATTCGCTGCCCGGGGATGCCCTCCGCCAGTTCATCGACACCGCGGCCGAAGTCCAGCGCGCGATGGGCTTCGGCAACGAGAAGGATCACCCCGAGGTGGCCCCTTCACAGTTCGAGATGAACTACAGCTACACCGAAGCGACGATCGCCGCCGACCAGGTGCAGCTCTACAAGCTTCTCTCCCGCCAGGTCGCGGCGCGCATGGACATGACCGCCTGCTTCCTGCCCAAGCCGGTCACCGGCGTCAACGGCAACGGCATGCACACCAACGTTTCGCTCGCCCGCAAGGGCAAGAACCTCTTCCACGACAAGAAGGGGCAGGACGGCCTGACGGCGCTGGGCTGGAACTTCATCGAGCGCATCCTCGCCAACGCCAACGATATCTGCCTCTTCCTCAACCCGAGCGTCAACTCCTATCGCCGGCTCGACCCGCACTTCGAGGCGCCGAACCAGATCAAAGCTTCGGCGATCGATCGCGGCTCGATGGTGCGGATTCCCCTCGGCAACGAGAAGTCGGCCCGCGTCGAGGTGCGCTCGATCGCCCCGGACGCCAATCCTTACCTCGCGATCTACTCGGTCGTCCGCACCGGCATCGAAGGTCCGCTGGCGGCGGAGGAGAACGACGGCAAGCGCCAGCGCACGCGCTTCCTGCCCGACAACATCTACGACGGGCTGCGCCTCTTCAAGGGCAGCCGCTGGGCGATGGAGCTCATCGGCGAGGAGGTCCACGGCAAGTACGCGGACCTGAAGCTCGCCTCGGCCGAGCGCTGCCCCAAGGCCCTGGGCACCCGCGTCAAGCGCAGCGAGATCCAGTTCCACCACGAGGTGACCAACCAGTACCTCTGGTCACAGTTCTAAAAGCCGGAGCCGGAAGAGGCCCGGGAGGCCCGGGACACAATACCGGGACACGATACTCATCGTGTCCCGGTATTGTGTCCCTCTATCGTGTCCCGTTTGTGTGTCCCGGCTTGGTGTCCCGTCAGGGGATGTAGGACCAGAAGCCGCTGTCGCCGCCGTCGAAGCCGTCGTTGAAGATGCCGTGGTCGACGGCAAACTCGATCCCCTGCGCCTCCCAGGCGACCTGCAGGGGCATCGAGCCGGGGGCGATCAAGGAGCTCTCGCCGGGGCCGGTGAGGATCGCGAGCGGTGAGATCGTGGCGATCGGTACGTCTGGTGGCGTGCCGAAGTGCATCACCAGGAGGTCGCCCGGCACCGAATTGAAGTTCTCGAGCGGAGAGTCGAAGTCGATCTGGATCTTGCCCGGCGGCAGGTGCGTCACGGTCAGGCTGACATCTCCGTGCCGGGGGTCGGCGGTCACTTCCGGCAGCTCCGTGGCGATCGCCGGATCGTAGGTGATCACCAGCCGCCCCTCCTGCAGGTCGAACGGCTCCGCGGTCCCGATCTCGATCACCGCTCCGGAGCCGGGATGCACCTTGCCGCCATCGACCGAGAACTCCACCGGGGCGGTCGGCGCGCGGATCGTCAGGGTTCCCTCGCGGGTCTCGAGGAGCACGGGGTCGTCCTCGGGATCGTCGAGGAAGGTGAGACCCAGGTCGAGGGCGATCGTGTACTGGGAGCCGGGGACGACGTCCGGCGCGAGCCTCACGTAGATCACGCCGAAGACGCCGTCCTGGGCGTTCACGGTCGCCGAGAGGGACTCGAAGTCCACATCGAACGTCTGCGTCGGCAGGTCGAACGTGCACGGTTGGGGCACGGCGTCGTTGTCGACGCTGAAGATGACGACCGAAACGCAGCTCTCGATCGGCAGGGTCGTGCCGACGAACCGGACCGCGCCGCCGCCGACCTGCAGACCGGGGGTGATGCCCGAGGCGAGCTTGCCGCGCCTCACCGGGCGGGAAGCATAGGTTCGCACGACGATGGCGGTCTCCTCCCCTGGCGCGCCCACGGCGTCCTGGACCCGCAGCATCAGCGGCTCGACCGGAATCGCTGCCAGAGGAGCGGTGATGGAGAGGGCGGCCAGGACCAGCCCCGCGCTCAGCCTGCCTGCGGTGGAGAGACCACCCTCGGACCTGAATCTGTTCGTCAGCTGCATCTTCTTCACTCCCTCCGCAGGGACCGCGGATGCTGTCACTCTAGGGGAAGCCGTCGAGCCCCGCAAGGAACTCGGCGCCTGCCTCGAGGCGAGCGGCGCGCAGCCGGGAGACCCCACCTCGAGAAGACAGACAGCCAGGCGCGGCCAGTGGAACAGAGCGCTTCACGAGCGCCCTCGTCTCGCAGCGGCCACTACCCGGTCGCCGAGGTGGGCAAGTCTTCCGCTGGACATGTTCCAATGCGTTCCTTCGACTGTCCAAGTCGATGAGTGGACGCCTCCGGGTGTCACCGACCCGCGGCTCACGGACAAACCGGAGGACTTCTCATTTTGCGGCATCTTTCCTCGAAAACGGCACAACTCGGCTGGGCAGTCGTTGCTGCCTTTCTCCTCGTTGCGCCCTCGCCCGCCCTCGCGGCGGAAACTCCGAAGCCGGCAGCTGCCGTCTGCCCGGCGACCTCCCTGCTCGCCGGACTCGCGCCACTCGCTCCGCTGGCTTCGCCGGCTCCAGCCACCCCGGCGCCCTTTCGAGGAAGCGGCTCGATTCTCACCGACGGCCGGATCGCACCCGAAGGCGGCGTGTGGGATTCGGAGCTCGCCTTCCGCATGGCCGCCGCCGAGACGGTGGTGACCTTCGACATCGGTTCCGAGGCCACGGTGCGCTCGCTTCTGGTCCAGGCCGACGCCAACGACAGCTACCTCGTCGAGGGGTCGATGGACGGCGTCGGCTTCGTCCGGGTGGGAGAGATTCCACGCCTCGACGGGGTCCACGGCCTCCGCCTGCGCGCCCTGAGCGTCGCGGCCTCGCCCTTACGATTCCTCCGCCTGAGCACATCGAGCGGCGACGGCCGGGCCTCCATCTCGGAGTTTCAGGCCTTCTGCGTCGAAGCGGACCGCTGGGAGGCCCATCTGGAGGTCGTCGACGCGCCGCCAGCACGCGCGCCGCAGAGCAGCCGCCGCCACTGGAACGACGTCTCCAGCCGCTGGTGGGAGCTGGCGCTCGCCCTTCTCGGCCTCGGACTGCTGATCTACGACAGGCGGTCGGCGAAACGGGCGGATCTCCGCGAGCCCCAACAACGGGCGCCCCGGAAGACCGCTCGGCGGTGGCTTTTCGCTACCGTCGGGCTGGTCTCGGCGCTCACGTACTTCAACTTCGGCGCCTTTCATTTCGGCTCGTTCGTCCACGGCTGGGACACCTTCCACTACTACCTCGGCGCCAAGTACTTCCGCGAGCTCTCCTACGACCGCCTCTACGACTGCGCCACGGTCGCCGACGCCACCCGCGAAGCCGCCGACAGCGACGCCATCTTCGCCGCCCGCCTGGCGCACGCCGAAAGGCGCAAGGTGCGAGACCTCCGCACCAACGAGCTCGAGCCGACCACCGAGCTCCTCGCCCATCCCGAGCGCTGCACGACCCGGTTCACGCCCGATCGCTGGCGGGAGTTCCGCCAGGACGTCGCCTGGTTCCGTGACCGCGAAAGCGCCGGGCGCTGGGACGAGATCTTCGCCGACCACGGCTTCAACGCCACGCCGGTCTGGAACATCGCCGGCTCCCTGCTCGCCAACCTCGGCCCGGCGAGCGACCGGCAGATCGGAACGCTCGCGCTCATCGATCCGCTCTATTTCGCGGGGATGGCGGCCGTTCTCGTCTGGGCCTTCGGTGTCCCCGGCGCCGCGGTCGCCCTGCTCGTCCTCGCGACCGACTTCCCGGCACGCTTCTTCTGGACCGGTGGCGCCTACCTGCGCTGGGACTGGCTCTTCTTCACCGTCGCCGCGGTCGCCTGCCTGCGCCGCGGACGTCCGTACCTGGGTGGCGCGGCGTTCGCCTATGCCGCCCTGCTGCGGATCTTCCCGATCTTCCTCGCGGTCGGTCCGGCGGCCATCCTGCTCGCCGAGCTGGTCCGCCAGTGGCGGGCGGCTTCCGGCCGACCCCTCGAGCGTCTGCGCACTGCCCTGGCGTCCGAGGCGGTGCGACCTTCCGTTCGGTTTGTCGCGGGAGCGCTGGTCGCCGCCGCCGTCCTCATCCCCGCGAGCCTCGTCGTCAACGGCGGCCCCCCGGCCTACCGCCAGTTCTTCGCCAATACGATCAAGCATCAGCACACTCCGCTCACCAACCACATGGGGTTGCGCACCGTAGTGAGCTTTCGGCCGGCGGAAGTCGGGCGTGAGCTCCACTCGGAGAGTGCCCCGGAGCCGTGGGAACGCTGGAAAGAGGCGCGCCTGGCCGCCTGGGGCCGGTCGCGAGCACTCGCTGCCGGTATCGCTCTCGCGGCGCTGCTGGCGGTGGCCCTCGGGGCGATCCGGCACCGCGAGCTCTGGATCGGAGCGGCGCTCGGAGTCGCCTTCATCCCCTTCGCCGTCGAGTTGACCTCCTACTACTACGCGTTCCTCGTCGTGCCTGCACTGCTCTGGACGGCGCGCCGGGAGGCCGGTATCGCGCTGCTCCTGCTCGGCGCGTTCGGCCTCTTCGTTTCGCTGGCACCGCTTGCGGGCATGCCCACCTGGAGGGACGAGCAGTACACGCTGATCTCCCTGGCGACCCTGCTGACGTTGCTCTTCGTTCTGCTGCGATTCGCCTTTGCGAAGCCGCTGTTCCAGCCCCCCTCCCACCCTGTCTAACGACCTGAACAGGAAAGTCGCGACGCCCGAGCAGCTTCGGCCCGAGACAATCCGCAACCCAAGAGGAGCAACGATCATGAATCACTCCAAGCGCTTCATCGGCGGCCTTCTCGGAGTCGGTCTGGCCTTTCTGAGCCAGTCCGTCTCGGCCGGCGGGCCCGGGACCGTCAAATTCGACCAGTCGAGCGTCTCGGTCCTCGAGGAGGCCGGAGTCGCCATCGTCGTTGTCGAGCGCTCGCAGGGAGAAGATGGCCCCATCACGGTCGCCTATTCTTCCGCCGACGTCACGGCTACGGCCGGCGCCGACTACACCGCTGTCTCCGGGACGATCTCCTGGGCCAGCGGCGACGGCGGGAACAAGACCATCACGGTGCCGATCCTCAACGACGCCTCCCCGGAAGGCGGCGAAACCCTGCTGCTGGCGCTTTCGAACGCCACCGGCGGCGCGACGATCGACCCGACGCGCAGCACCGCGAGCGTGACCATACTCGCGAGTGACGGTGGGTCCGGTGGCTCGGGTGGCTCGGGTGGGTCCGGTGGCAGCGGTGGCAGCGGCGGCTCGGGTGGGTCCGGTGGTAGCGGTGGCAGCGGCGGCTCCGGCGGCAGCGGCGGCTCCGGCGGCAGCGGCGGCTCCGGCGGCAGCGGCGGCTCCGGCGGCTCGGGTGGCAGCGGCGGCTCCGGCGGCAGCGGTGGCTCGGGTGGCAGCGGCGGTTCCGGCGGCTCCGGTGGCTCGGGTGGCAGCGGCGGCTCGGGTGGCAGCGGCGGCTCGGGTGGCAGCGGCGGCTCCACGGGCGACGGCTCGGGCGTCATCAAGTTCGACGAGAACACCTTCCTCGGCCTCGAGAGCGGCGGCGTCGCAGTGATCACCGTCGAGCGGTCGCACGGTGAGACCGGCTCGGCCTCGATCGACTACTCGACCTCCAACGGCACGGCGAGCGACTCGTCGGACTACGTCGCGGTCGCCGGCACGATCAGCTGGGGACCCGGAGACGGCTCGACCCGGACCTTCACCGTTCCGCTGATCAATGACGGGGTCGCCGAAGGCAACGAGACGGTGAATCTCATCCTCTCCAATCCGACCGGCGGCGCGATCATCGACGCCGAGCGCGGCACGGCCGTCCTCGTCATCACGGAGACCGGCGGTGTGCCTCCGGGAGGCGGCAACAACAGTCGCCCGGGCACTTTCAAGTTCGGCGAAGCGAGCTACCAGGTGATCGAGGGACAGTCCTTCGCGGTGATCACCGTCGAGCGCTCGCAGGGCGAGTCCGGAGCGGTTTCGGTCGACTATTCGGCGGCAGCCGGAAGCGCCTCCGCAGGGGACGACTTCGAGGCGGTCTCGGGGACCTTCTCCTGGGGCTCCAACGACGGCAGCACCCGGACGTTCCAGGTGCCGATCGTCAACGACACGCTCTCCGAGGGCAGCGAGACCATCCTTCTCGACCTCTCCCGGGCGACCGGCGGCGCCGGCATCGACTCGGTCCGCGGCTCGGCGCTGCTCAACCTGCTCGACGACGACGGCTCGCAGGCCAACTGCGTCCCGAGCGCGACCAACATGTGCCTGCTCGGCGGGCGGTTCGCCGCCCAGATCACGTACCGGACACCGAACGTCGGCACCGGCGCGGGCAAGGCGGTCACCTACTCGAACCAGACCGGACTCTTCTGGTTCTTCAACCAGGAGAACGTCGAGATGCTGCTCAAGGTCGTCGACGGCTGCGACGTCCCCGGGTTGAACGCCTACTGGGTCTTCTTCTCGGCGACCACCAACGTCGACTTCACTCTGACGGTGACCGACACGCAGACCGGCATCTCGAAGCAGTATCGCAATCCGCTCGGCCTCGCGGCCGAGCCGATCCAGGACGTCGCGACCTTCACGGCCTGTCCGCAGTAACCTTCCCACGGAATTCGCCCCCGCTTCACCCCTCACCTTCGGCGGCCCCGGATCTTCTCTCCGGGGCCGCTGTCTTTTTGGGCCCGCCACGCCGCCCGCTGTCCGCCGCCGCCTTCGCCATAGGATGCCCGGGTGCCACTCCCGCACTCTCTGCTTCGCCCCCTGTTCGCCTGGCCGATGGTCTTTCTCGTTCTGGCGTCGTCCGCGAATCCCGCGCGCGCCGGTGCCCCCGACCGGAAATCGGCCGCGCGAGAAGAGTGCGAACGCCTGAACGACACGGGCAGCTACGCCGAGGCGCTTCCTCACTGTCGGGACGCTGCCGATCTGCGCCGCCCCGTCGAATCCGGACTGGCAGACGGCGACCTCGGAAGATCGCTCACCAGCCTCGGCCTCGCCCTCGAGATGACCGGTGACCGGCGAAGCGCCGAGGCGAGCTATCGCGAGGCGCTCGCACTCCATCGGAGCGTCGGACAGCACGAGGCGGAGGCACTCGTGCTGTCGAATCTCGCAGCACTCGCGATCGGCGGCGGCGACTACGCCGCCGCGCTCGCCTGGCTCGCCGCCGAGGAGGCGGTCACCCGCCGCGCGCTCGCCGAAAGCGACGCGGAGTGGGCCCCGGCCGAGCTCGACTATGTGCGCATGAACCGCAGCGTCGCACTCGAGCAGCTGGGCGCCTACGCCGAGGCACTCGCCGAGATTCGCCCGGTGGCCGACCACCTCCTCGCCGCCGGGGACGAGAACACCGCGCGCCGCGAGTCGGCCGCGCTGGCGGTGAACCTGGCGGTGCTCTACCGCAATCTCGGAGACCCCCGACGCGCCCTGACGCTCCTCGAACGCGCCCGTCTCGTCTACGAAAGGCTGGGTGACCGCTCGGCGCTCGCCAACGTGCATCTCAACCGCGGCCTGGCTTACCAGCTCAACCTGCGCGAGCCGGAGCGCGCCGACGAGGAGCTCTCCCGGGCTCTCGCGCTCGCCCGCGAGAGCGGCGACCGCGGCGAGGAGATCCGCACTCTCTGCGCGCTCGGCGACCTGCGCCGCGCGGCAGGCCGCCTTTCCGCCGCGCGGGCGGCTTTCGAAGAGGCGATGGTCGCGGCCGTCGCCTCCGACGCAATGGCCGGCCGTTGGACAGCGCAGGCCGGCCTCGGGCGCGTCGCGCGGGACGCCGGCGATCCCGCGCTGGCGCTCGTTCACCTGCGCGCCGCCATCGCCGGGATCGAGTCGACGGGAGCGGCGCTCGGCGATGCCGCGCTGCGCGGCGGCCTGCTTTCGGATCAACGCGCGGTCTATGCCGCCGCGGTCGACCTCCTGGCGGAACGCGCCCTCGAGCTCGAGGGGCCGGAGGAAGAGCGCGCCGCGCTCGAAGCGCTCACCATCGCCGAGCAGGCGCGCGCGCGCGAGCTGCTCGACGCTCTGGCGGGAGGCGGATCCGGTGCGCCTCTCCTTGCTGCCGGGCTCGCTGCCTCGAGCGCTCGCCTCGGACCAGCCCTCGTCTACTTCTTCGGCGAACGCCACCTCTGGCGCTTCGAGCACGAGGACGGCCGCTGGCGAATCGCTGCGGCGGGCGAACCGGCTGAGATCCGCGCCCTCGTCACCCTCGTACATCGCCCCCTGGCACGCGCCGAACCTGCGCCAACCGACGTGCTCGCGCGGTTGAGCCATCTGCTGCTGCCAGAGCGGCTGCCGGCCGGATCCGAGCTGCGAATCGTGCCCGACGGTCGGCTGTTCTATCTCCCGTTCGAGCTCCTGCCGGATCCGGAGCGCTCGGGGAGGAACCTCGTCGAGCGGCTCGCTGTGAGCTATCTGCCCAGTCTCTCGGTGCTCGCGCACCTGCGCAGCCCGGCGAGGGCGGCGCGCTGGAACGTCGCCGCCCTGGCCGATCCAGAGCTTCCGATTCGCCCTGCGGCCGGTGGCTCGAGCTCGCTGGCGGATCTCCTCGCGCAGCGCTTCGGCCTGCCACCGCTCCCAGGCGCCGCTCGCGAAGCTCGCGACGCAGCGGCGCGCCTGGGAGAGCCCAGCACAGTCGAGCTCGGGCGCGCGGCAACGGAAACGAAACTGCGCGAGCTGGCCGGCGAAGGGGTTCGCATTCTGCACATCGCGGCGCACACCGTCGTCGACGAATCGATCGCCGGGGGCGTCGCGCTCTTCCTCGCCCCCGGGGATCGGGTGGCCGATCCCAGCGGCGCGGCCGGCGATCCCGCGCTCGCCACCGCGGACGACGGCCTCGTGACCGCGGCGGAGCTCGCGCGAATGCCCCTGGAGGTCGATCTCGCGGTCCTCTCCGGTTGCCGTACTGCAGTCGCCGAGACGGGGATGACCGGCGGCGACGGAGCAGGAGGAGGGCGCGCCCTCGCCAGCCTCTCGGGAGCCCTTCTCGGCGCTGGATCTCGGGGCGTGGTCGCCTCTCTCTGGGAAGTAGGAGATGCCGCGACCGCAGCCCTCATGGAGCAGTTCTACTTCGAGCTCGCCCGGGGAGTCCGGCCGGCGACCGCGCTGCGCCGCGCCAAGCTCCGCCTCGCCCGCGATCCGCGCTGGGCCGAGGCTCCGGGCTGGGCCGGATTCGTGCTTCTCGGAGACCCGGGGGCGATCGCGCCGCCGCGGGCCACCTGGCGCTGGCTCGGCGGAGCGCTCGCGGCGCTTACCCTGGGCGGCACGCTCATGCTGCGGCAGCGGCGCGGCCGGGGGCGATCCCCGGCTTCAACTCTGGGCTAGTTCGCCGGCTCGAGGCGGAAAGCAGCGGGTAAGGACTGGGCGACGGCGTTGCCCGCGACATCGAGTGCCGTCACGCTCCAGCGATAGGTTACGAACGACTCGAGCTTCGTCGCGAGCTCGGGAGGTGTGGCGACTCGCGGCGTTTCCACGGTGCCCTGCCAGAGAAGATCGCCGGCGACATCGCGCACTTCGACGCGATAGCTCGCGGCCCCGGGCACCGCGCGCCAAGAAAACCCGGACGGCTGGGCGCTCTCCACTCCCACGGGAGCATCGAGGAGAACCTCTCCGCTGCGCACGACGTCGGAGCTCAGGGCATCCGGGGCGTCAGGGAGAGCCGGCGCGAGGTTCCTGTGGCCCCATTCGAAGGTGAGCCCCAGCCCGATCACGATCAGAGCGGCCGCCGCCCATCGGCTCCAGAGCGACATCTCGCCCCGGCCTGCGGATACCTTCGCCCGTTTCGCCCGCGCCGCGACCGCCGGAGCCATCGGCAGGACGCGAGCCAGTTGCGGAGCGAGGGGGACTTGCGGGGTCTCGCGCGCCGGCGGCGAGACCGCCAACTGCTCCGCGACCCAGGCGATCTCGGCCGCTTCGGCAGCGCTCTGCGGCGCGGCGGTGAACGCTCCGGCGAGCGCGAGCTCGGCCGAGCAGGCAGAACACCCGGCTGCGTGGGCGCGCAGGGCCTCGGCCTCGGGGGTCGTTGCCCCGGCGAACAGCGTCTCGAGCAGCTCGGAGAGCGGCGGGCAGTCGGGTCCGGGCTGCAGAGCCTGGCGCAGCAGCCGATTGCGGTCGAAGTCGATCGTCGTCATGACAACTCTCCCTGGGGGTCTTCCGGACGGCTCGGGCTCTTGCCGGGCTTGGGGGCTGCGCCGCGAGCGGCCTCGCTGGCTGAATTGGGCGGACGGGTTGCGCCGAAAGCGTTCGCGCCCGCAGCCGACGCCTTGAAGCTGCGCTGCAGTTTGCGCTTGGCGGCGACCAGGTAGGCCCGGGCACCCGACTTGTTGCCGAGCTCGAGCAGTTGGTCGATGGCCGCCAGCGTCAGTCCGTCGACGAAATGCAGGTGCAGGATCCGGGCTTCGAGCGGCTCGAGATCGGAGGCGATCGCGGCCCGGAGCTGCCCGACGAGCAGCGCCTGGCCGACCTCTTCCTCGACGCTCGGGCCCGGCGCCGCCGGTTCGATGAATCCCTCCTCGTCGATCGAATCGGCATCGCGCCGCCGGTTCGAGATCGACCGGTTGATCGTGACGCTGCGAGTGACGAGGTAGAGCCAGGTCGCGAACGAGCTCTCGAAGCGGAAGGTGTCGAGGCGTTCGTAGACGCGGACGAAGACCTCCTGCGCCAGATCGGCGGCCTCTTCCCGGCGCCCGCTGATCCGCAGGCACCAGGCCGCGACCCGGGTCTGGTAGCGCCGGAAGAGAATGTCGAGGTGGCGCGCCGCGAGCTCGGGATCCTGCCGGACGGCCCGCGCCTCCCGCACGATCTCCTCGTCGCTCCAGCTGGCGATCGATTCCATCCCCGGACGCTCCTCAGCTCTTCCGATCGAACCCGGGAGCTGCCTTCCGCGAGCCTTGGCGAAGGGCAGGAGCCGGGAGCGCTGCCCGGCCGGGTCGGATCCGGCAGCGGACCGGAGGCTCGGCCGGCCGGAGGACAGTCGAGCCGGCGCCGCGGCACCCGAATCGGGACTGCAGGACGCGAGCGGCAGGGCGAGTGGAAGTGGCCTCACGCTTTCCTGAGACAGTCCGGGGGGGTGCGTGGAACAGTTCACTCTCCGGCGAACGGTTCATCGGGTTCCATCCTGGCTCCCGGAACGCGGGTCGGGGCGGCCCGAAGCGCCAGCGTCAGCCGGATCGGTGCAGAGGTCCCAGAGCGCACCAAGGGTGCCGAACGGCCCTCCCCAGACGGCGCGCATCATCACCGCCCGCCATTGCTGGGTCGCCAGGCCGCGGAACCGGATGGCGCGGATCAGCAGCGTCGGCAGCGTCACGAGACAGAAGAGATTCACCGCCACAGCGGTCCAGAAGAGCGGCCGGTTCGAAGGCGAGCCGGGCGACGACAGCTCGGCCACGGCGGCGGCGAGAAAGCTCGCGACGGCAGCGGCAAAGGCCGCGAGTCCGAGCCACCGGTACCACCCGATGGAGCGCCCCGGCGGTCCCGAGCCAGCGCTCATTTCAGTCTGACCCGTCGGCGCGCGCCACGTCGACACGGCGCGCGCCGGCGGCGCCCGAGATGCGAAGCAGCCAGGGGTTGCAGCAGACTTCGCAATCCTGCACCAGGGCACCCTCGAGGTCCGGCTCGAGGTGAACCTCCACCTCTTCGCCGCAGTAGGGACAGGTGATCAGGAACTCGTCGTCCATGCGCCCACAGTCTATGGGACGGCAGGGCGCAGCGGGGTTTCCCCGTCAGGACGACTTCTGCAACCCGTCGAGGATCCCCTGGATGCGCGCCTTCTGCGCCTCGGGGGCCATCGCCAGCGCCTTCCTGTAGATCGCGGCCGCCTCGACTTTCTTGCCCGTCGCGGCCAGCCCCTCACCGAGGCTGTCGTAGGCGTTCCAGGATCCCGGATGACGCTTCACGTTCTCGCGGAAGATCGCGATCGCGTCGGCACTGTTGGCGCCGCCGAGCAGCTGGTAGCCGTAGGCGTTGAGCTCGGCTTCGTTCGCCCCCGGGAGCGCCTCGTCCATGAGCTTCTTCGCTGCGGCGCCGTCGCCCCTCTCGGCGAGCAGGCGTGACTTGGTGAAGCTGTTGGCGAAGTTCTTCTGGATGGCGATCGACTTGTCGACCCAGACCATGGCGTCGTCCAGATGGATCTTGTTGGTGAGCAGCGTCGTCGCGGCCTGATTCCAGGGCTGCCAGAAGAACTGCGGCAGCCCGCGAAGCTCGCGCTGGAGACTCCGATAGACGATCTCGGGCGTATCGACCCTGATCTTGAACGGTACCCGGAGCTTCTCCCAGCGCAGCGCGACGGTCGCTTCCCGGGCGGTCGCGTCGTCGAAGGTGTAGGCGAGCGCCTCTTCGTGCGGCGCAGCTTCCGGCGTCACCTCGACCCGCAGAAGGTCCTCTTTCTCGTCGTACGAGAAGCTCCCCCAGTTCGTGTCGACCGCAGAGAAGATCAGCTGCCAGGCGCCCGCAGAAGGCAGCGTATGGAAACCGTAGCTTCCGGCGGGAAGGACGTGGCCTTCGACCTCGACCGGCGTCGAAAACGCGATCGTCGTGTTCTCGTTCGCGCCCGCCCGCCAGACCTCACCGTACGGCACGACCTTGCCCCAGATCTCGCGCCCCTGGACGCGCGGGCGGTGGTAGGTGACGGTGACCTCGGTGAGTCCAACCGTCTGCGAGACCGTCGCGGCCTGCGAGGGCTGCGGCAGGGTGAGCGGTGGCCCCTGGGCGAAAGCGCGGTCGGTGCCCATACTGCCGAGACTGACTGCGAGTGCGGTGATGGCGGCGGCGAATGCGGCGGACGGTCGGGATGACATCGCGAAGCCTCCTCAGGATTCGGTCTGCGGTGCGGAAGCGGTCTGGGCCTCCTTCCTCATACGGGCCGGACACGCCGGAAGTTCTGGTTCGATGCGCGGGCGACCGCCTCCGCTCACCGATCGGGGTCGGGTAGATAATGGGCACAGGTGGCCTACCTTCACGAGCTCCTCGACGCCTTCGGGGCCGGTCTCTACCTGCTGTTCGGGGCCGCCCACCTCGACCTCTGGCTCCGGCGGCGCGACCGCCCCGGCTACCTCTGGTTGGCGGGCGCGAGCGCCATGGCGCTCCTGGTCGATGGGACCGGATTCCTGATGCGTCGCCTCGCGCCGGCTTCCGACCCGTTCCTCGGCTCGCTCAACCAGTTCGCCGTCGCCGGGGCCACGGTCTGCATCTACGAGCTGGTCGTGGCGCTCGGCCGCCAGCCGACAGGCGCTTTCGCGCGTGGCCTGCAGATTTTCGCCCTGGTCGTTTCGCCGCTGCCGTTCTATGCCGGAGCACCGCTGCCCCTGGCGCTCCTCAGCTGCGGCCTGCTGCTCGCCGGCGCGATGGCGCGGGCTTTTCGCACCGGCAGGGAGGGTGACCCGGACTCCCGCCTTGTCGCCCGGGGCATCCTGTTTCTCATCCTCTGCCTGCTCGTCGACATCGCCATGGAGCTCGCCTGGCTGCCGAGGATCCCCGCCCTGGCGCTCCTGGGATTCAGCGTCCTCTTTCTCGCTTCGGCCCGATCCCTCAGCGAGCGGTTCGATCGCGACCATCGGGAGCTCGGCGCCCTGCGCCGCGACCTCGAGCGCCGGATCGAAGAGCGGACCCTCGCGCTGCAGGCCGCCAATGCACTGCTGGCAGAGGCCTCCCGGACCGACGCCCTCACCGGCCTCCTGAACCGGCGAGGCTTTCTGGAAAAAGGGGGCGCCGAAATCGACCGCAGCTGCCGCTCCGGGAAACCGCTCTGCGTGGTGATGGCGGATGTCGACCACTTCAAGCGCATCAACGACAGGCACGGCCATGCCGCTGGCGACGTCGCCCTGCAGGGTCTGGCGAGCCTGTTACGCGGCACCCTGCGCAGCCAGGACCTCGTCGGACGCTGGGGCGGCGAGGAGTTCATTCTGCTGCTGCCCGAGACCGACGTCTACGGCGCGTCGCAGGTGGCCGAGCTGATTCGCCGCAAGGCAGGGCAAGAGGCGATCCGTGTCGGCGACCTCGAGCTTCCCGTCACCCTCTCTTTCGGGCTCGCCGAGCATCGGCCGGACCGGAGCCTGGAGATGACGATCGCCCATGCCGACGCGGCGCTCTATCGCGCCAAGGCCGAGGGACGCGACCGCGTCGTCGCGCACCGTTCGCCGCCACTCGGCACTCCGGCCTGAGCCGTTGACCTAGACCCCCTCGGCGCGTTCGCGAACTGCCCGGGACCTATCCGATTGCCGCCTTCAAGGCGCGCTCGATCGTGCCGGGTTCGCGCTCGACGAGCTCGTAGGTCACGTTGACGATCGGCTTGTCGGTCTTGAGGACGCGCGCCAGCTCGATCGGCGTCCCCTCGACGACGACGTCGGCCGGCGTCGCCCGGATCGTCGCCTCGAGGTCGCGGATCTGCTCGTCGCCGTAGCCCATTGCCGGCAGGATGCCCTTCGCATTCGGGTACTTGGCGTACGTGGCCGCCAGGGAGCCGACGGCGTACGGCGACGGATCGACGATCTCTGCCGCCCCGGCGTCGTGTGCGGCGTACCAGCCGGCGCCGTAGCTCATGCCGCCGTGGGTGAGCGTCGGACCGTCCTCGACGACCAGCACCCGCTTGCCCCGGATCGCCGCCGGATCGGAGACGCGGATCTCGGAGTTGCAGCGCAGGATCGTGGCGCGAGGATTGAGCTTCCGGCAGGTCGCCTCGACCTCGGCGACCTTCGCCGGATCGGCGGTGTTCACCTTGTTGACCAGGATGAGATCGGCGAGCAGCACATTCACTTCGCCGGGGTGGTAGGTCGCCTCGTGCCCCGGCCGGTGCGGATCGACCAGGGTGATCTGGAGCGCCGGGGTGTAGAAGGATGTGTCGTTGTTGCCGCCGTCCCAGAGGATGACGTCCGCCTCCTCTTCGGCGGCGCGCAGGATCTTCTCGTAGTCGACGCCGGCGTAGACCACGAAGCCGTTGTCGATGTGCGGCTCGTACTCCTCGCGCTCCTCGATCGTGCACTTGTGCTTGTCGAGGTCGGCATAGGTCGCGAAGCGCTGACAGATCTGCTCCGAGAGATCGCCGTAGGGCATCGGATGGCGGACGGCGACCACCTTCTTGCCCATCGCCTTGAGGATCTTCGACACGTAGCGCGTCGTCTGCGACTTGCCGACGCCGGTGCGCACCGCCGTGATCGCCACCACCGGCTTGACCGAAGTGAGCATCGTCTTCTGCGCCGCGGCGAGCACGAAATGCGCCCCCGCCGCGATCGACCGCGACGCGAGGTGCATGACGTCGACGTGCGCGAGATCGGAGTAGGAGAACCAGGCCTCGTCGATCTTCTCGGCCGCTACCAGCGACTCGAGCTCCTGCTCGGCGACGATCGGGATGCCCTTCGGATAGAGCCCGCCGGCGAGCACCGCCGGATAGGTACGACCGGCAATATCGGGGATCTGCGCCGCGGTGAAGCCGAGCACCTCGAACTCCTCGCGGTCGCGGAAAAGAACGTTGAAGTTATGAAAATCGCGCCCTGCTGCTCCCAGGATCAGTACACGTCGACGTCGCATGCGAAAGCCTCCCTTTTGTACCCTCGAGAGGACGATACCTGCCGCCCCACCCCCGCCCCATACCCGCGCGGGTGGGCTGGAGCCGCCGAGGCAGGGCTGACCACCCGGCCGCTGTCACTGGGGTGCGGATGGGGTGGTGCGGATGGGCAGATGGGCAGATGGGCAGATGGGGTGCCAGCCGATTCTCCGGAAGGGGTGCCACTCCACTTATTGCGAAGGAAGTGAGAAGAGCTCCCCCCGATCTCCAAAGCAAAGACGGCCGAAAGAGGTGCCTCCGAAAGAGGTGCCACCCGATTTCCAAAGTCGGCCACTCCAGCCTTCGCCGCCAGATTGCCGAGCCGATTTACGTCCTTCACCTGTATGCCAAGAAGACTACGCTACATCCCGCCCGGAGGAGCGCTTGTCGAGGTCACCTGTCGGACCCTCCAGGGCCGTCTGCTGCTGCGCCCTTCGGCGGGCCTCAACGACGTCATCCGGGGCGTCCTCGCCCGCGCTGCGCGTCTGGCATCGGTTCCGATCCACGCCCCGGCCTTCCTCTCCAACCACTACCACCTCCTACTCTCGGTCACCGACGCCCAGCAGCTTGCCGAGTTCATGAACTACCTCAACTCGAATCTCGCCCGCGAGGCCGGCCGCCTCGCGCGCTGGCGCGAGAAGTTCTGGGGCGGGCGATATAAGGCGGTTATCGTCTCCGACGAGGAAGCGGCCCAGGTGGCCCGGCTTGCGTACGTCCTGGCGCAAGGTGTCAAGGAAGGGCTCGTCGCTTCGCCGTTCGACTGGCCCGGGGTCCATTGCGCCCAAGCCCTGACCGAGGGGACGCCCCTCTCCGGCCGCTGGCGCGACCGCACCCTCGAGTCCAGGGCACAGCGCCAGGGGCTTCCGCTCGAGCCGCGAGATTTCATGGAGCAGGAGGAGCTCCAGCTCACTCCCCTTCCGTGCTGGGAATCGATCCCCCCGGAGGAGTATCGAGCTCGGGTTCACCAGATGATCGATGCGATCGAGACGGACGCCCGACTGCAGCAGGAGGCGACCGGGACCTCTCCGCTCGGCGCCGACGCCGTCTGCCGGCAGAATCCCCATCACGAGCCGAACCGGATCAAGAAGGGTCCAGCCCCGCTGGTGCATGCCGTGGCTCCGGCGGTGCGCCGCAGCATTCGCAAGGCCTACTTCGCCTTCCGCGATGCCTACCGATATGCCGCGAACCGGCTACGCACGGGCGCGACGGACTTCGAGTTCCCACCGGGCGCGTTTCCACCGCCGCTCCCGGTCCGAGCCGCGGCACGAAGCGGCTAGCGACCCTCCGAGTTGGTTCCCAGATCGCGAGGCGGATCGAGGAGGCAAGGCCTATCAAGGACGAAAGTCCGTGATCCTGAGAGAACACCGCGCCGAACCCGAGCGAAAAAGGGGCGTGACTGCTTGCCTAGAGTTCAGTCCGCAGCTTCCACGTCCCGTTGGATCGTGCTGAAATTCCGAAAGAGCTAAGAATGCACTAGTGCTTCCGGCACCTATCAGAAGCAGTAGGAAATCCGCTGGAAATCGGGTGGCACCTCTTTCCCTCTTTCCCCAGGAAATCGGGTGGCAGCTCTTTCAGCACCTCTTTCAGCACGATTCTCGAGCGCGACGAGGTCATTCTTCAGCCCTGAGAATCGCCGCCACGCGAGAAAGCGATTGCGGCTCATCGTCAGCAATCAAAGTCAGCGCCGTTGGTTCAATGACGTCGCCCGTCAGACGAAACCGAACAAGGGCATTGAAGGACGACAATGCGCCAGGGCCCGGGCGAAAGCCCGCGACGAGCGTGCGATCGCCGACTTCCGCCGACGGATGGAAGGTCGATTTCTTGGACAGGAACCTCGCCCCCTGAGCGTCGAACCAGCCGCCCTCTTCCAGGACTGAGAGTCGATCGCTTGGTGTGTAGGTTCCCTTTAGTGCCTCTTCGACATCGATATCAATTCGGCGTACCACCTTCCCCGAAATGCAGTGCATTCCCACTTCAATGTTTGCAATTCTTCCGACCAAGACCTCGCCCGCTGACCTTAGGGCTTCCAGCGTTGCGATCCGGTCCAGCCCGGCCTCCGGCGCGACCGAAAAAACCTCTGGCACCCCTTGTCTCGCGGGAACTGACTTGTACGCCACGATCCAGCCCCGACAGCGCTGGTCTAGTGGCAGAAGCTCCCACTCTCCGCTTGCAATCTCGTCACCGGAGACGAAAAGGCGCGTCGAGAGGTCGGGCCCCATATTCAACGGTTCGGAGGTAGAAGCCTGGCCACCACCCGCGGCAAGGGCTAAGACTAGAACGGCACACATGCGCGAAGTCATCAATGAGTCTCCTGGAGCTGCCCCGATTCGGTGGACAGTTTACGGCTTTCACTCATACGAACGGTTGTGGGCTTGTAGTGGAGCCCCGGGGGGGCTCCATCAGCTCTTCTTCAGTCCCACGGAAGCGTGGCGTGCCGCCGACCTCGGCGGCTAAGCCCGAGTCGGCGTGACGAGCTTCGAAGCACATCGGGCTGATGTTCCCGATCGCCGAGTGCCGGCGCCGGGGGTTGTAGAAGCCTTCGACAAGGAAAAAGACCGCTATTCGGGCCTCGACCGGGGTCCGAAACATCCTGCGATTGAGCAACTCGCATTCGAGTGTGGCGAAGAAGCTCTCTCACATCGCGTTGTCGAAACAGTCGCCGACCGTGCCCATCGAAGGGCGGACATGCGCCTCGCAGCAGCGCCTGCCAAATTCGATCGAGGTGTACTGGCAGCCTTGGTCGGAGTGGTGCATCACGTCCTGCGGCTTTCTCCGCTCGAGCGCCATCCCGAGCGCCTCCGCGATGAGCTCGGTGCGCAGATGCGTGCGCATCGCACGACCGGACCCTCGAGTCCAAGGCACGGCGCAAGGGGCTTGCGCTCGAGCCGCAGGCCTTCCTGGAGCAGGAGGATTTCCAGCCACGCCAGGCGGCACCTTTCAGGCAGGAAATCGGGTGGCACCTCTCAGAAATCGGGTGGCACCTTTTTCAGCAGCACCTTTTTCAGCACCTTTTTCACGGGAGGTGCCACCCTCGTCCCGCTCCCCAGTGACCCTCTGCGCCGGAATGGGCAACCTCCCGCGACCCCTCGCGTATCGACCAGCGAGCCTTCCATCAGGAGATGGGGCTTGACAGCTCCCGAAACCTCAAACTACAGTTGTCGTACTACAAGTGTAGTTGTGGTCCGGCGAGAGGAGATTCGATGGCGAAGCGGCAGCGCAAGACTCAGCTCTCCGATCTGCAGCTCGCGGTGATGCGCGTGCTCTGGAGCCGCGGCGAGGCGACGACGGCCGACGTCGTCGCCGACCTTGCCGCCGAGCGCGGGCTGGCGCACACCACGGTGGCGACACTCCTCACGCGGCTGGAGAAGCGCGGCGTCGTCGCTCAGCGCCGTGACGGCCGCACCTGGATCTACAGCGCCAGCATGAGCGAGACCGAAGTCCAGCGCTCGATGGTCGCCGACCTCGTCGCGTCGCTGTTCGGCGGCGACAGGACGGCGCTGGTCGCACACCTGGTGAGCACCGACGAAGTCTCCTCCGGCGATCTCGCCGCCGTCCGCGCCCGCCTGCGCGCCGCCAGAACCGCGAATCGACCGCCGGAGACCCCGGAGACCCCGCAAACCCCGGATACCTCGGAGATTGCCGATGTCTGACCCACTGCTGCCGCTCGCGACCTGGCTCGGTACGTATCTCCTCCACTCCACCGTGCTCTTCGGCATCGCCTGGGCGATCGACCGATGGCGTTGGCTGCGTTCCCCCGCGCTCCGCGAGCTCCTCTGGCGCGCGGCCATGGTCGGCGCGCTCGTCACGGCGACGGCCCAGAGTGCCGGTGTCGCGGCGCGCGCGCCGATGGCGTCGTGGCTCCCTTTCACCCCCCGCACCCTGCCGCTGGCGGTCGCCCGGGAGGTCGGGGCCGCCGATGCCGCAACCTTCGGCGCCGCCATCGCAGCCGACGCAGCCATCGCAGCCGTCGCAACGAGCGCCGCGAGCGAGCCGGCGCTACCGGCGCCGCGCCCGACGGACTCGGCCGGGGCCGGGAACCGGGCCGGTTCGTCCGGCCAATGGATGTCGTTGCGCTTGCCGCGCCTGATCGCCGCGCTCTGGATCGCCGGAGCCGCCTTGCTGATCCTGCGCCTCGCAGCGCACGGTTGGCGGACGCGGCGCGACCTCGCCGGCCGCACGCCCGGTGACGCGGCTCTGCGTCGCGAGCTGGCATCGATCTGTGACACGCAGCGGCGGTCGGTGCCCGCGCTCTCCGTGACCGCCGCCATCGCCGGACCGGTCGCACTGCCGAACGGCGAGATCGTCCTGCCGCCCTGGGTATCCGTTCAGCTCGACGTCCGCCAGCGACGCGCGGTGCTCGCGCACGAGCTCGCCCACCAGGTACGGCGCGATCCGCAGTGGCTGGTGCTCACGCTGGCGCTCGATGCGCTTCTCTGGCTGCAGCCGCTCCACCGCCTGGCACGCCGCCGACTCGGCGCTCTCGCGGAGCTCGAAGCCGACGCCTGGGCCGCCCGCCTGCTCTGCGATCCGCGCGCCCTCGCCGAGTCGCTCGCCGCCTGCGCCGAGCGCCTCTTCGCCACCCGTACCGCCCTGTGGAGCGCCGGCATGGTGACCGGCTCCCGCCACGACTGTCCGCTCCTCGAACGCATCGATCGCCTCTTGAAAGGATCCGCCATGACCCATCCGAAGAGCACGTGGCCGGCACGCGCCGGCGCCCTCGCGGTTCTCTCAGCCGGCATCTTCCTCCTCCCGGGCTGCGGGCCGGCGGGCTTCGGCCAGATCGGCGGCGGGAGCTCGACGTCGATCTCGATTTCCGACGACGGCGACACCCGGATGTCCGTCCGCCGCGCCGGCTACTCGATGCGCATGGATTCCGACGGCGAAGTGACCTTCACGGCGGACGAGTCGGACGTCGCGACGTTGTCCGCCGGCGGCACCTTCTCCTTGACGGAGAAGTCCGGCGGAGTCGAGCACGTCTACAAGGTGAAGTCCCCTGGCGACACTCTCGAACGCACCTTCTTCCGCGACGGCGACGAGGTCGTTCCCGACGCCGAAGCCCGCCAGTGGCTCGCCGCAGCGCTGCCCAGGATGTTCCGCGAGTCGGGACTCGACGCCGACGCCCGCGTCGGTCGCCTGCTTGCCCGCGGCGGGCCCGAGCTCGTGCTCGCCGAGGTCGATCTCGCGGTGAGCGACCACGCGAAGTCCACCTACCTCGGAAAACTCTTGGGCACCGTCCAACTCGATGCGCAGCAGTTCGAACGCGCCCTGGCGAGTGCCGCCAAGCTCGGCTCCGACCATGAGCTGCGCACCGCGCTCGAGCTGGGGCTTGCAACGCAGGAGCTCGACGGCGCACGAGTGACTGCGCTCCTCGCGACGGCGCAGCAGCTCGGTTCGGACTTCGAGCTGCGCTCGCTGCTCGAGCGTGTCGCCCCCCGCGGCGGCGACCCGGAGGTCGCGGCCGCCTACCTGACCGCCACCCGCGAGCTCGATTCCGACTTCGAGCGCCGCACCGCGATCGTCGCGCTCCTCGACGGAGCCAGGCTGGACGGCGCCGGCCTCGCAGAGGTGCTCGACCTCGCCTCCGGTATGGGTTCCGATTTCGAGAAGCGCACGGTTCTCGAGCTGGTGGCCGGGAGCGTCGCAGCCGACCCTGACCTCAACCGTCGCTACCGCGACGTCGCGCGTGGAATGAGCGATTTCGAACGCGGCGAGGCGCTCCGGGCTCTCGACGACGCGATGTCGATTTAGACCCGACGGGGCGCGACGATCTAAGATCGGCGCTCACGACCTGCCGGAGCTGCCGATGCCGCGACGATACTGGCTGATGAAGTGCGAGCCCGAGGCCTACACGATCGGCGACCTCGAGCGCGATCGAAGCACGACCTGGGAGGGGGTGCGCAATTACCAAGCGCGCAACCTCCTGCGCGACGACATGCAGGTTGGCGACGGCGTACTGTTCTACGCCTCGAACGCCGAGCCCTCGGGCGTCACCGGCCTGGCGGAGATCGTCCGCTCCGGATTTCCCGACCCGACGGCGTGGCGACAAGGACACGAGTACTTCGACCCGGCCTCGACGAAGACGAAGCCCGTCTGGTACTCGGTCGAGATCGGTTTCGTCGAGCGCTTCGCCGCGACCCTTCCACTGGCGACGCTCAAGGCGACGCGCGGGCTCGACAAGATGCTGGTGACGCAGAAGGGCAGCCGCCTTTCGGTCCAGCCGGTGACCCGGGCGGAGTACGACATCGTCGTGCGCCTCGCCCGACGCGCCGGCCGGCCCCGCCGATGACCCGAGCGGGAGCCCCCGCACAGCCGCGGTTCCGACCTGGACCTTGACCTTCCCCTCTTTGACGACTATTTTCACGGCAGCAGCTCTGCGCCAGGGACGTCCGCTCGTGTGTCACCGAAGCGCAATTTCGGTTTCCTCCCCTGCCTCGAGTGTGCAGTCGCTGGCGGCGGGTACCTAGGAGAGTCAGATGGCATTCAGGGGATCACTTGCCGAACTTCCGCTGACCGACATCCTTCAGCTCGTGGCGGTATCGAGCAAGACCGGCGTGATCACGCTGCACAACGCCGACGCCCGCGGCGAGATTCACATCGACAAGGGCAGAATTTCACATGCGACGAGCGGCCCACTCGCCGGCGAGCAGGCGTTCTTCGAGCTCGCGCGCTGGCTGGCGGGAGAGTTCGAGTTCACCCAGGACGCCCAGGTGGCCTCGCGCACCATCGAAACCTCGAACACCAACCTCCTGCTGGAGGCTGCGCGGCAGATCGACGAATGGAAACTGCTGGCGAAGAAGATCGGTTCGACCCGCATGGTGCTCATCTTCGAACCGAACGCCTCCAGTTCGATCTCGCTGACGCCACAGGAGTGGGCCATCGTCACTCGGGTCGATGAGCGGCGAAATATCGATGAGATCGCCGCGGCTCTCGGTCATAGCGTGTTCGAAACCTGCAAGGTGGTCCACGGTCTCCTGACTTCCAGAGTTCTCGGCCTGCGTGAGGATCTGCGTCAGCTGCCGCTCGATCGCGTCCGGCGCCTCTCCGGAGTCGAACAGGACCGCTTGGCCCTCGAGATCCACCGCGTCGCCGCTGAGCTGCTCGATGAACAGCATCGTTCGCCCGAGCTCGACGGCGCGCTGCGCCTCTACCGCGCCGAGTACGAATCAGGCCGCACGTTCGACGCGCTGCTCGATCTGGTCCGGGAGGCCGAAAAGTCCGTCTCCGGCATCCTGGGGCCGCACCAGGCCCGCGCCTTCCTCGACCGCGTCGTGCTGCTGCTCGGCGGCGGCGAGAGCGCGCGCATCTCCTCGGCGGCGACGCGTCCGCTGGCGCCGGCGGTGCGTCCGCCGGAGCCCTCCTCGCGTCCGTCGGAACCGCTGGCGCGGACGGCCAGCCCGCCCCTCGATCTCGCCAAGATCCGCAGCCGCCTGGCGGAGCTCACCTATCAGGGGCTCGGCCCCGAGGGCGAAGTCCATGTCCTGCGGATCGAAAAGGCGAAACGCGCCGAAGAGCTCCTCAAGGTCGCCACCGCCAGCCGCGACCTGCTGCGCAAGATCGGCAAGGAGGAGGTCGCCGGCGCCATCGAGGCGGAGCTCGGCCTGCTCGCCTGATCCGAACCGCTCCCGACGCCCCTCACCCGACCCGGGCGGAGCATCAGATCGTCCGACGGCTCGGTCGCGCCACTTCCCGCGCCCGGACGACGTAACGCAGCGGCGCCGGGCCGACGTAGTGGAAGGGATAACAGGTCACCAGGGTGAGTGTCGGGTGATCCGCCGGCGTCAGGACGTCGATGCGCTGCGGCGGGACGATGCGAATCGACTCGACCTCGTATCGAAACTCGCCCTCCCCGGTCCGCAGGATCAACGGATCCCCCTGGTCGAGCTCGCCCAGTCCGCGAAAATCGGTGTCGCGGTGGCCGGCGAGGGCGACGTCCCCCGGCTCTCCCGGGCGGGAGCTCGCCGGGATCCGTCCCACCGCGCGGCGCAGCGTTTGCGCGTCGACACCGTCGACGACGAGTGCCGAGAGCGCGATCGATGGAATCTCGAGCTGGGCGACGAACGGCAGCTCCCGCGCGCGGCTCGCTGCGCGAGGGTGGATCCGGTCGCCCGACCGGCTCGGGTCGCTCGCGCCCGGCTCGTCTTGCGCGGCTCGGCTCGCCTCTGCAGCGCGCAGGCTTTCGTCGAGGGCGCGACCCTGGCGAGCCCTGAAGAGAGCGCGATCCGCCACCGAGAATGAGATGAGCAGAGCGCTGGCGACGGCGACCGTCCAGAGCGCGGCTTCGATCCACCCCCAGGCAGAGCGTCGTCTTCTCAGCGCCATTGGAACCCTCGGAGTTACCGGCTACGTCGGAGCGGTCGGAGCGGTCGGAGCGGTCGGAGCCATCAGATGAGTTGGAGCGATCGCGGCGATCACGGCGATCGCGGCCTGTCCGTCAGGAAGCGAAGACGCCGGCGCGTCCGCGAACGGACGCTCCGGCGGGTTCGGCAGTTTCGGGTCGGCCGCTCACGGGCCGACCGGCAGGCTCACTTGCCGCGGAAGCGACGGATCGTCGCGGCGCCACCGGCGCCGAGGAGTCCGAGCAGCGCGACGAGCGGCATCGGGCTGGCGGTCGCCGGCAGGAGGTCGGCCCGCTGCTCACTCTCGGACGTCTTCTCCGCCACCGGCGCGACGGCCGTCGTGGTGGTGTTGAGGGTGGGCTTCGTCACGGTCCGGTCCGTCTCCCGGGTGTCGGTCGCCGACGCGGCCGGGGCGACGTAAGTCGTCGTCGTCGTCGTGACCGGCGCCGACGCGGAGATCACCTTCGTGACCACGGCGCCCGTTCCGGCGAGGGTGGTGTAGCTCGCCGTCACGCGATCGCCGGTGCGGAACATCGAGGCGTCGACCTGCTTGTCGGTAATGATGAAGACCATCTCCTGACCGTTGTCGGTCTTGACGACCAGGCGGTTGGCGTCGCTCGAGACCACCGCACCAGTGACCTGCAGGCTGGTGTCCATGATGCCCGAATCGGTCGGCTTGGCGGCGGTATCGGTCTGTGCAACGGCTGCGGAAGCGAGTGCCAGGGTAAAGAGAAATGCTGCGGTTGGGCGGTGGTTCATGATCATCTCCTTGGAAGCGCGGTGCTTTCGAATCGAGACGACCGGAGGCCGCCCGACTCGGCGCTGGGCCGCTGCCAAGGTCTCAAAGCAACTCCTGTTCCACTTCGCATCTCTCTGTAAACGTTGAGTTTGCTCACGCAACTGCGAGTGCGGCGCGAGCCCGGAGAGGGAAATTGAAGATTCCTCCCACGGCTACTCCCTCCGCGGTCGCATCTGCTGCAGGGCCCTTCGAGCGGCGGCGCGGCCCATCGCCTCGGCGTCTTCGTTCGCCGAGCGCGTGTGGGCGCCGGCATAGATTCGCGACATCGACATCTCGTCGACGAAAGCCTTCCAGGTCGGCAGAACGATCTGGAAGCCCGGGTTGTCGTCCCAACTGTGGAGACGGACCCCGCCCGCCGGCGCCGCTCCGGTCTCGGCCTCGAGCACGGTCGCGACCGCCGCCGAGACGCCGCAGTGTCCGCACGGATAGTCGCCGTGCGTAGGGGTCTTGAGCAGCGGCTCCCAGGCGGCGTCGCGGCTCGTCGCCGGGTTGCCGTCGCGATCGGCGTTGCGAATCGCGGTGATCGGGCGCCAGGAGGCGAAATGCAGTTTCGCCTCCATGATCGCCGACCAGGCATCCTCCATCGCCATGTTGGTGAGGGCGAAGAGGCGCGCGTTCTGGCTCAGGCTGCGCCCGGGTTGGTTGGCGATGCGGGCGATCATCGGCTGGTAGTTGATCCACAGCCAGGGTCGCGCGAGCAGGCCCTTGTCGACCGGGCGCTCCTGACTCTCCTTGGCTCCGAGCCGGCGCACCTCGTCGAGGTCGCGGGCGTAGCGCTCGCTGTCCAGGCGCGGTGGGCCCGCCGGACGCAGTTCGTCGATGCGAGAGAGGAAGTAGGTCGGCAGTGCGGTCTCGAACGGCAGGATCGACGGCAGGCCCGGGTCGATGTAGACGCCTGGCTCGGTCAGCGGCCGGTAGGGCTCGAGCACGGCGTCCACCGGCAGGGCCGAGCGCTCCATCGCCGCGGCGGCCGCGAGCTTGCCGAACTCGCTCCCTGCTTTTTCGCTCTCGCCGTCGGGCACCCCGGCGAGGGAGATGACCAGCGCATCGTCGAACGTCTTCTGGTGATCGGGATAGACCGCCGCAAGCACGGTATGGGCCGCCACCGCGGCAGCGGCCTCGGCGGAGGCGCCCGGCGGCGCCGGTGGCAGCTCGAGAAAGGGGACGTAACGGCGCTCGATGCCATTCGTGGCCTCGAACAGGGCCAACGCGACTTGCGCCGGGACACGCGAAGTCTGGGCGGTGCGCGAGGTCGCCGTCCCGCCGTCGCTTTCGCTCAGCGCGTGCTCGGTGACATCCATCCAGGTCGTCACGGTGTCGGCCGGCAAGCTCTTCGCCCCAGACGCCAGCGCGAGAATGAACGCCAGGGCGGCGGACCTCCCGGCGAGTCCGGTGCTCCATTCACAGATCATCATGCGATCCCCCTTTGGGTCGGGTCTTCACTCTTCAAAACGCAGGGCGGCGCCGATGGGTGACATCCGGACGTCCCGGGTCGCCGCGCAGTGAACTGCTGCACTTCTCCGCGAATGGAGGAATGAGACATTGCAGCCGTGCGGACGATCCAGCCGGCGGAGCTCGCCTCGGCGCTGCGGCGCTCACGCAGAACAGCCGCAGTCCTCGGGCTCTGGCTCTCTTGCGGGCCCGCCGCCGACGCCGCCGGGCGCCCCTGCGGCGGCTGCTACGTGCCGCCGGAAGCGCGGGCGGTCGACACGTCGGCACCCGACCACGTCATCGGCAACGGCACGCCCCAGAGTTGCACCTCGGCGGAAGTCGTCGCGACGATCGCCCTCGGTGGCGTCATCACCTTCGATTGCGGTCCCGACCCGGTGACCATCGTCCTCTCCCAGACCGCCAGGATCTACAACAACACCGGGCCCATCATCGTCATCGACGGCGGCGGGCTCGTGACGCTCGACGGCGGTGGAGTGCGGCGAATCCTCTACATGAACACCTGCGACCCGGAGCTGGTCTGGACGACGCCACACTGCGACAACCAGGATCATCCGCAGCTGACGCTGCAGAACCTGACCTTCGCGCACGGCAACTCGACCGGCGCGACGCCCGACGGCGGCGGCGCCGTCTTCGCGCGTGGCGGGCGCCTCAAGGTGGTCAACAGCCGTTTCCGCAACAACGTCTGCGACGCGGTCGGTCCGGACGTCGGCGGCGCCGCCGTGCGCGCCTTCGACCAGTGGAACGACCTGCCGCTTTACGTTGTGGGCAGCACCTTCGGCGGCGCGCCCGGGCTCGGCAACACGTGCTCGAACGGCGGCGCCCTCTCCGCGATCGGCGTCTCCTACACGGTACTCAACAGCGACCTGTCCTGGAACAACGCCACCGGCAACGGTGCGAACCCTCAGCAGCCCGGCACACCCGGCGGCGGCAGCGGCGGTGCGATCTACAACGACGGCAACAACTTCCATCTCACCGTCTGCGGATCGACGATCCACGACAACCATGCCAACGAGGGCGGAGGCGGCATCTTCTTCGTCAGCAACAACCTCACCGGCACGCTGACAGTCGACCGGAGCTACATCTGGAACTGCCCCAGCGACGGCTTCTGGACGGCACCCTGGCCCTGGCTCTTCTATCTCGGCTCGGGCCCACCGCACCTTCCGGGCTCGATCTTCGACGCACCGGCCCCGGACTTCTTCTGCGACGGCTTCGCCACGGGCGACGCCTCGGTCTGGAGCGCGATCGCACCCTGAGCGGCCGGCGAAGGCGTTCTACTCGACGCTGAATCCCAGGAGCTCGACCGGCGTCAGCCCCTGCACCCGTTCGATGTACTGGGCACTGACCCCAGTGATCTTGGTGTCGACGAGGGCGCCGGCACGGGAGATCTCGTAGACGCCGGTGCCGTTGGTGGTCAGGATATTGCCGTTGGGCAGCTCGTAGACGCCGCGGTTGCCGCCAACGCCGGCCGGATTGTAAACGGCGACGAAAGCACCGGCCGAGGTGAGCTCGACGACGCCTTCCTGTGTGCCGCCGAAGTTGGCCACCAGGATGTTGCCGTTGGCGGCTTCGGCGATCTGTTGCGGGAAGTTGTTCACCGAGGCGAAGGCTCCCAGAAAGGCACCTGCAAGGTCGTAGCGCAGGATCTGGTCGGTGTTGATCGAGCTCACCAGCACGTCGGCGGCGCGGAAGTAGACGTCGAACGGACCGGCCAGTCCGCCCGACCCGATGGCGATGAAGTTGCCGACATGGGCCCCGGTCGAATCGAACTCGGCCACCGAGTTGCCGTTCGCCCCCGACTGCACACAGACCACCAGGCTGCCGCCGCCGGGACGATAGGCGGCAGCGATTGCGTTGTCGAGTACGGCGGTGTTCACGCCGCCCGCGGGCGCGAAGCCGCCGATGTAGGCGCCGCTCCCGGCGTCATAGCGCTGCACCCGGTCGTCGATCTGGTCGACCACCAGCACGCTGGCGGAGTCGGCGTGCGCGAAAGCGTGCTTGGGAGTCGAGAGATTGGTGACATCGGCAGGGATGAAGTTGGCGTCGACCAGATTCCCGGTCGTTGGATCGAAGGCCATGACCCGGTCGGCGGTCGAGTCGGGGATCAGGAGCAGATCGACTCCGGCACCCAGCGCGGAGCGCGGGCCCGGCGCCGGTTGACCCGCGAGCGGGGGGGCGTCGGACAGCCCCGCCGCCTCCAGCGCCTCGCGCTGTCCCGGGTCGGCCGCCGGAGCGGGCGTCGGACCCAGAGTCATGAAGCCTGCGACCAAGGCGAACACGGACCCGCATCGCAGCAAGGAAGTCGTCATGGCGTTTCCTCCGGTGAACGGTTTCTGCCGTAGATGCTAACCCACCAGGCTGGACTGTCTGCCACTGACCGGCAGGCTCTCCGCCATGCCGCCCACCCACCCGGGTGGTGACGGCGTTGGCAAGCGGCCTACCATCGAGAAGGCGAGCCGCCTGGAGGCTCGCGGGAGGATGCAGAAATGAAACCGTTCGTCGGCTCTCTCGAGACGATCACCGTGCAGAACACGCATTTCCGTCACGTGCTCTTCACCGGCAAGCGCGAGCAACTGGTGGTGATGGCGCTCGCCCCCGGCGAGGACATCGGGCGCGAGATACACGCCGACGTCGACCAGTTCTTCCGCGTCGAGGAGGGCATTGCACGCTTCGTCTTCGGACCCGGAGAGGAGCACATCGTCCGCGCCGGAGACGCCGTGGTCGTGCCCGGCGGCACCTTCCACAACGTCGTCAACGCCTCGTCGACCAAACTGCTCAAGCTCTACACGATCTACTCGCCGCCGCAGCACCCCGACGGCGCGATCCAGCGCACGAAGGTCGACAGCCTGGCCGGAGCGCACTAGCTCTCCTACCAGTCGGTGGGCTTGTAGTCCTTCAGGAACTTCCCCCAGAGGTGCTCGCCGGTGTTGCAGGCGGACTCGCGCATCGACGGCGAAGGGTGCCGGAGGGTCCCAGCGCCTAGGGCGCGGGCGACCAGGAGCCGGCGTCGCCCGCCTCGAAGTTGTCGGCGAACTGGCTGCCGTACTCGTAACAGCCCATGTCCGTCGCGCTACCCACGATCCGCGTGCTGTGATCGAGGTCGAACGGCCGCACGGTGCTCGCGCCATTGGCTCCGACGTCGATCGCCGGCGAGGCCGCGGTCAGGTGGTAGTTGCCGCCGATCGCGTTCACGAACAGCGGGTCGAGGCCGATCATGTTCGCCGTCTGGATGAGGGGGGCCGAGCCCGGCTGCACCACGACATCCGTGGCGTTGGAGGTCACGATGGAATTCTCCAGGTAGACCTGTCCGGTCGAAATGTCGGAGGTGACGTCGAGCCCGATACCGTTGTAGCCGGCGATCGTCAGATGACCGAGAGCTACGACACCGGGAGAATAAACATAGAGCCCCGCAGAGGTCCCGTAGGTGATCTGCGAATCGTAGAACGACCCTCTGCTGGAGGCTCCGTCGAGATAGAGCCTTATGTCGTAGGCCAGTGTGCTGTACGCCCCGGTGTTGGCGTAGAAGTAGAGCCGCTCCAGCAACAGCTCTCCTCCGTTCCAGGCCCACCCGTTGAGCGCGTTGCTCCGATCCCCCCCACCGCTTGTCGAATTCCCCGTAAAGCGGCTGTCGACAACCTGGCTTCGGGCGCCATCCAATGCAAACACCATTGCCCCACCGCCCTGCGCATCGTAGAAACTGTTCTCGAGGGGGGCCGAGACGAAGTTGCCCGAGAAAGTGCAGCGGATGCAGGAGGCAAACGATCCGAAACCAGTCGAATACAGGACGAGCCCTCCGCCGCCCGCTTTACTGGCCGTGTCCGAGGCGGTGTTGTTCACGAAACTGACATCCCGAATGTCGACCGCAGCGCCGTTCGCCGCCCTGGCGTAGGCGCCGCCGGCAAGTTGTTCGGGCCCCCCCGAGGCCGTCACCTGGTTGCCAATGAACGTGCCGTCGTGAAGCGACAAGTTCGCTCCCGGGAAGGCGGAGGTGAAAAGCAGGGCACCGGCCCTCCCGCTCGAGTGATTCGACAGAAAGCGGAAGTTGTAGATCTCCAACGAGACGTGAGTGGCCCAAATTGCCCCTCCGTAGAACGGCGCAGCCGCCGAGCCGTTCTTGATCTCGAGACCTGCGAGAACGTAGCTCCCCCCTCCCCCAAGAGCGAGGAACCTGCCGGCGGCGCCGAGATCGATCGATACGGTGAGCGGGTCGAGCGTCGCACTCCGGATCGTGAGATCGCCACCGTTCGCGAGCAGTTCTTCGCCGCTGAACGGGTACGTGCCGATGGGCAGCGTGATGAGGTCGGAAAGATCGCCAGCCGGGCAAGCGTCGACCGCAGCGTTTAGGTCGGCAGCTCGGATCGCCTCCCGAAGGGTGCAGTTGCCGTTGACGAGATCGTCGTCCGCGAAAGTCGTGATGTTGAAACTCGTGGCGCCGGCCACGGCTGGTGTGAGCGCGACGAGCAGCGCAAGGCGGAGCCAACTGGAGCGTGCCGCGGACCGGGCCGACCTTCGCATGAACGACTCTCCTCGAATGCTGAAAAAGTGGCGACAGTCTACTCCGATCCGGTCCGGGCACTCCTACCAGTCGGTGGGCTTGTAGTCCTTCAGGAACTTCCCCCAGAGGTGCTCGCCGGTGTTCACGCCGGCGATGATCGGGTCGACGATGCGCGCGGCGCCGTCGATGATGTCGAGCGGTGGATGGAAGCGATGGTCGGCGAGCTTGCGCGCCGCGATCTCGGCGGGGTCCTCGTCGGTCACCCATCCGGTGTCGACGCTGTTCATGTGGATGCCGTCGTGCTGATAGTCCGCAGCCGAGGTGCGGGTCATCATATTGAGCGCCGCCTTGGCCATGTTGGTGTGCGGATGGCGGGTGGTCTTGAGGTTGCGGTAGAACTGACCTTCGACCGCCGAGACGTTGACGATGTGCTTGTCCCGGTTGACGGTGCGCAGCATCAGCGGCTTCAGGCGTCCGTTCAGCACGAACGGCGCCACGGCATTCACCAGCTGCACCTCCAGGAGCTCGACCGTCGAGACTTCGGCGAGCGCCAGCCGCCAGGAGTTGCGGCCGCGCAGGTCGACCTGCTGCAGATCCTGATCCAGCTGCCCCTCGGGAAAGAGTCCGGGCTCGGGGGCGTGCTCGTCCGGGAGCAGCGCGAGCTGGGACAGCTCCGCGGCATGCGTGAGGCCGACGCCGCCGCCCGCCCCCGACAGGCCGTACTCGAGCGCGGAGGAACGGGAGAGATCGCCGGCTGCCGCCAGGCGCTGCGGATCGCGCAATGCCTCGTAACTTCCGAGAATCCGGCGCTGGCTCGAGTCGAGGCCGTCGAACGCCGCGACCTCGCTCGCCATCATGTGGCGATAGAACTCGGGCGGCCGCCGGACCGTCTGGCAGGCGTTGTTGACGATGAAATCGAGCCGCTGGTGACCTCCGTCGCGGGTCAGCAGAAGGTGGCAGAACGCCTCGACGCTCGGCGTGTGACGCAGATCGAGGCCGAACACCTCCAGGCGATCGGACCAGGCGGCGAAATCGGGTTCACGCGAGTAGCGCATCGCGGAATCGCGCGGGAAGCGCGTGGTCACGATCAGTTTCGCGCCGGCCCGCAGGAGCTTCAGGCCGGCCTGGTAGCCGATCTTGACCCGGCCGCCGGTGAGCAGGGCGACGCGCCCACGCAGGTCCGCCGATTCGACGCGCTTCGCGAAGTTGAAGTCGCCGCAATCCGGGCAGAGCTGGTCGTAGAAGTGATGGAGCGTGCGGTAGTGCTCCTTGCAGGTGTAGCAATGGCGCGGTTCGAGCAGGACCTTCGCGCCGGTTCGCCCCGGGCCGGCAGTGTCGGAATCATCGGCGAGGCTCGGGGCTCCCGGGCCCTCGAAAGCCCCTGGACCCTCAGGAGCCACCGAAGCGAGGTCACCGGCAGGCAGGGCGGCGAGGGCGGCGTCGAGCGCGAGGTCGGCCGCAACGTCGGCATCCTGCGCCACGAAGTCCGGCGGCGGATAGACGTTGGGCGAGGTCACCGGGGGCTTGCGGCGCAGCTCACGGATCCCCGCAGCGTGGAAGAGGGTCTCGTCCTTCTTCACCTGCTGCGCACGGCGCTCGCGGGTCGTCGCCTTCACCAGGCGCCGGCGGGCACGCGGATCCGGGTGCGAGACCTGGCGCGTCGCCCGGAGCAGCCGCTGGCGATCCTCCTCGGGCACCCGGGCGAGCAGCCCGCGGTCGTGCTCGACCGCCTCCAGCAGCGCTGCCGCCGCCCGCATCCGTTCGAGGAGCGGGCTGTCGGACGCCAGTCCCGGAGAGGGCGACGCAGGCGTGTCGGGCAAAGAGGCTGGCGGAGAAGCCACGGCCTGGGCGGTCGCGGCGCCCGGCGCCGAAGAATCGACTCCGGCGCTCGCGGGATGGTGGGGTGGCTGCGTCATCCGCCCAAGTCTACGTGTCCGGACGGCACGCTGTCTTGCGCAGCCCGGCGCCGCCCGGCAGCGCGCCCGATCCGCTTCGTTTCGTTTCGCGGGAGTTCATCCGGGTCGACGCGGTCGACGTAGAGGTCTACAAATGGGGGAAGTCCCCCTGCAACAAGAGAGCGGGCGACGTCCCCCGCGAACCGAGGCGATCGTGGCGCGACGCCGCCTCATTTCTGCAACCAGCTCGAACCGGGAGAACCAGATGAAATTCACACGCTCGCTCGTCGCTTTCTCGATCCTGGCGCTGACCCTCGCTGCGGCCTCCCACGCTGCAACGCCGCTCAACGCGCTGCTTTCCATCGACAACGCCACCGCCAATCCGGGGGGAGTGGCGCGGCTGCGCGTCGTGCACAACTCTCCGGACGCCCCCAACGTCGACATCATCGTCAACGGCGGCGTCGCCCTCTCCAACGTGCCGTTCGGCGCCATCTCCGACTACCTTTCGGTCCCCGGCGGGAGCTACAACGTCAAGGTCTCGCCGGCCGGAGCCGCTGACTCGGGTCCGTACGTCATCGATGCCGACGTGGCCCTCACCGCCGGCACGGACTACACCGTCATCGCCAGCGGCTTCCTCGCCGACATTTACCCCGCCGTCCTGGTCGACGACAACTCCGCTCCGGCGGCGGGATCGTCGCGCGTCCGCTTCTTCCACGGCTCGCCGGACGCTCCGGCGGTCGACATCGCCCTGGTGGACGGCCCGGTCCTCATCGCCGGCGCCCCGTTCGGTGCCAACGCCACGATCACCGTTCCCGCCGGAACCTACGATCTCGAGGTGCGGGTGGCCGGCACCACGACCGAGGTCCTGCAGCTGCGCGGCCTCGCCCTCGCCGACGGAGTCGTCTACACCGCCTACGCCTCGGGTCTCGTCGCCGACGGTTCGGCCGACCGCACGCTCTACCTGGGCGACGACGACCGCTTCCGCATCGACGCCACCTTCACCGACTTCGCCGGCAACTCGGGCGTCGCCAAGATCTTCCACACCACCTCGCAGACCGGGCAGTTCTGGTTCTTCTCGCCCGAGAACATCGAGCTCCTGATCAAGGTGATCGACGGCCGCGATGTGAACAACGCCTTCTGGCTGTTCCACGGCTCCGCCTCGAACGTCCAGTACACCGTCACCGTGACCGACACCGTGGACGACGTGCAGAAGACCTACTCGAATCCGCTCGGCAACTTCGGCAGCGACGGCGACATCGAGGCCTTTCCGCAGTAACCGCCCTCGGCATCTGCACGCGGAAACTCGCTGTCCCCGGGCCGGCTCCGATCGCACGATCGGTGCCGGCCCTTCGTTCGTCCGCGAGGGTTCTGGCGGTCCGGCGCCTCAGCTCGCGACGAGTACGAGCTCCGCGGAAAGATCGCGATCGTAGGGCTCGCCGGCGAAGCCGCCGTAGCACTGGACCTCGCGAAAGCGCGCTACATCGAGGAGCGTCAGGAGCTCGCCGTGACGCCAGCCCTGGAGGTAGCGATGGCGCTCGTGGAGCAGGACCGGGTCGGAGCTCTCTGCCGCCGGCCGCCGCAGGACGCGCTCGGTGACCGTCGCGATGCCGTCGGCTTCGAGGACGAGCGCGGCGCGGAAGAGGAGCTCACCGCCGGCCAGCGGCAGGCGGCGTTCGGGGAGCTCGCGAACGTCGCGGCTCGCGAGCCCGTCGTAGTTCCACTGGTGAAGGACGAGGACGCCGCCGGGGAGGAAGCGGCGCCGCAGCCCGATGAACATCCGCGAGACCGCCTCGGCCCCAATGAGCGCCGGCAGCGTGTTGCCGAGGCAGAGGGCGCCGCCGAACTGCCCACGCACCATCGCCTCGACGGCCCCCAGGTCGCCGACCAGGAACTCGACGCCGGGCACGGCGAGCTCCTTCGCCCGTTCCCAGCGCTCACGCACCCCCTCGATTCCGACCACCTCGAAGCCCTTCCCGGCGAGCCAGCGGGCATGCTCCCCGGTGCCGCTGCCGAGATCGACGACCCGCCGGCTGGGAGCCTGGCCCAGCGCACCGAGCAGAAACGGCCCTTCGTGCTCGAGGCGCTCCCGCCAATCGACGGCGCTGTCGTAGTTCAGGAGGAGCGGGAACGGGGTGGCCTCGGTCGGCATCGAAGGCCCGACACTATCTTCTGATGCAAGAGGGCAGGAACTGGGAGACCGGCATCCCCGACCCTGTGGTGCGTTGGTGTTTTGGTGCTACAATGCACACATGGCTAGGTTGACGATCTCCCTTCCCGCGGAACTTCACCAGGCGCTCAGGGAGGCGGCTGCGAGGCGCAACGAGACGATCGGCAAGTTGATCGCCGAGAGCTTGGTCGCCTATGGTGTCAAGCCCGAGGCATCCGCCGTCGAGCTCGTGCGCCAAGCGCGCCTGCGATCGGCGCTACCAGCCGGCCAGGCACTGAGCCTCGCCCTCGGTGAAACCGCTGCCGCGCGGTCCAGGAGCACAGACAGCCGCCGCCAAGCCTCTCGAAAAGCGCGATGAGCGTGCTGGCGGTCGTCGACACGAATGTCGTCGCCGCTGGCCTCATGACCGCCGACGAATCGTCTCCGACGGCGCGCATTCTCGACCTCATGCTCTCCGGATCTCTGCGCTTCCTACTTTCGGTCGAGCTTCTGACGGAGTATCGCGAAGTACTTCTGCGGCCGAAGATTGCCCGCAGCCATGGACTCTCCGCGGATGAAGTCGACCGCGTCCTCGCAGACCTCGTGCTGCATGCTGCGCTTCGCGAGATCACCCCACTTGCCGCTGGACTCTCCCCGAGCGGCGACGAGCATGTCGTGGCGCTGCTCGCGGTCGATCCCGGCGCCGTTCTCGTAACGGGCGACAAGGCACTGGCGCGTCTCGTCGCTTCGCGAGCGTTCTCGCCTGGCCGGTTTCTGGCGCTTCGCCTCGCCTCACGCTGAGCCTTCGACGCCCCCGATCGCGCACCACGGCAAGGCTGCGCTAGGCTTCTGAGCACCATGAGCGACCTCCGCGAACGCGTCCTCGAACGATTCCTGCGCTATGTGCGCATCGACACCCAGTCTGACGAAAAGTCGACGACTTACCCCTCCACCGAGAAACAGTACGACCTCCTGCGTCCGCTGGTCGAGGAGCTCAAGGCGATCGGCCTCGCCGACGCAACCATCGACGAGTGGGGCTACGTGATGGCGACGATTCCGGCGACCACCCGGAAGGCCGACGTGCCGACGATCGGGTTGCTCGCTCACGTCGACACCTCTCCGGAGATGCCCGGCGCCGGCGTCAAGCCGATCGTGCACGCCAGGTACAGCGGCCAGGACCTCGTCCTGCCGGACGACCCTACCGCCGTGCTGCGCTTCGCCGACAACCCGTGGCTCGCCGAGCAGATCGGCAACGACATCGTCACCGCCTCGGGAACCACGCTCCTGGGCGCCGACAACAAGGCCGGCGTGGCCGAGATCGTCACCGTGGCCGAGTACCTGATCCAGCACCCGGAGATTCCGCACGGCGCCATCCGCATCGGCTTCACCCCCGACGAAGAGGTGGGCCGCGGCACCGAGCACTTCGACGTCGCGAAGTTCGGCGCCGCCTGCGCCTACACGCTCGACGGTGAAACCCTGGGCGAGCTCGAGATGGAGAGCTTCTGCGCCGACGCCTTGACGGTCACGTTCCAGGGCTTCAATACCCACCCCGGTTACGCCAAGGGGCGGATGGTGAACGCCATCAAGATCGCCGCCGACTTCATTCAGCGCCTGCCCGAAGACCGCCTCTCACCCGAGACGACCGGCGGCTACGAGGGCTATGTCCACCCCTACGTGGTGGCGGCGAGCGTCGAGCGCACGTCCGTGAAGCTCCTGATCCGCGACTTCAAGGTGCCGGGCCTCAAGGAGAAGGAGACCTTCCTCGAGAACCTGGCGCACACCACGGTCGCCGACTGGCCGGGCGCCTCGGTCGAGACGAAGATCGAGGAGAGCTACCGCAACATGCGCGAGGTCCTCGACCAGCATCCGCAGGTGGTCGATAACGCCCGCGAAGCGATCCGGCGCGCCGGCCTCACCCTGCGCGAGCGCCCGATCCGCGGCGGCACGGACGGCTCGCGACTGTCGTTCATGGGCCTGCCCACCCCGAACCTCTTCGCCGGCGAGCACAACTTCCACTCCCGCCTCGAATGGGTCTCGGTCCAGGACATGGAGAAAGCGGTCGAGACCGTCATCCAGCTCGTCCAGGTCTGGGAAGAGCGCGCGAGCTAGGAGGCGAGCAGTCGAAGGGCCCGATCTCCGAAGCACCGTCGGGATGTCGGTACCCGAGAAGACTGTCAGGTCGAGCGCTTCGCCTTGGCGCGTTCGATCTGCTCTTTGGCGTAGTCGACGAAGTCGCGCCGGCGCGAGTCCCCGAGGAAGGCTCGAACCGGAATGATGTAGGCGGAGAACTGACCCGGGTGGAGACAGACATATCCCCCCCAATCGATGATCCTGTCGACGCCCGCCCAGTAAATCTCATTCCGGTTGAAGACGGTCGTTTCCACGACGCCTTCCGGAGTGAGGGTGACCGTGTGGTCCGCGAGCACCGCGCGGTTCCGACGTGCCGAGACGCCCAGAAGAATCGCCAAGAGGGTCAAGACCACGACTGCCACTGTCACGAGGAGAGCCGTGATCAGGAAGAGGACAACCGCGTCGATCGTGAATCCGTTGACACCGAAAGCGAAAAGGCCGATCCACAGGTAGTTCACCGCGAAAATCAGCTGGTTCGGTCGCGCGCGGGCGAGCATCAACAGGTTGAAGAGCACCAGGTCCCATCGGGAGTTCTTGTAGCTCACCGCTCGCGAATCGCCTGCCTGGACCACTTCCGACATCGAATCTCCCAACTGTAGTGCGTCACGATGGAATCGTTACGCTAGCAGACGCCCGGAACGGACTGCAGCCCCGGTCCGAGCGGGCAGGTCCCGGAGGTCGGTGCTCAGCGCGGCAGGGCGTCGTAGGCCTGCTGGATCCAGGCCGGAGGATCGGGAGAGGGCGAGCGCGGCTTCCCGGCGGTCACTTCCCAGTGGTGGAGCCAGGAGATCCCCCAGGCGCCGACGTAGTCGTCGGGCAGCGTGTAGGCCGGATCGCGCAGCGTTTCGTCGAGAGTCGCGTAGCGGTAGCCGCGCTTCTCCATCCGGTCCGCCAGCGCACCGAAATGATCGGCGTTCAGCGCGTTGGCGTGAATCAGCAACACCTGCGCGATCTCGCGCCCGACGACGCGGTGCGAAAGCTCTTCGACGAAACCGAAGACCTGATCCATGTAGTCGAGATAGGCGGCGGCCACCCGGCCGGCGAACGCCTGGTCACCCCGCCGCAGGGCGTCGGCGTAGACGAAGGCGAAGACGTATTCGTCGTTGTCGATCGTCACCGGCGCGATCGTGTAGCCCTTCTCGGCGAGGAACTTCTCGAACGCCCGGCGCTTCGGGAGCTCGAGCCCCACCTGCAGGAAGGGATGGCGGAAATAGCGCAGCGTCCTGCCCTTCTCCGCCAGCAGACTCCGGGTGACCGGCTCGCCGCGCAGCACGTCGGCCTCGAACTCCTCGAGCGGCAGGCGGTTGAGACTGCGGTGCGAATACGTGTGATTGCCGAGCTCGAGTCCGGCGTCGATCCACTGCCGAAGAACGGCGGTCCGCGCCGCGACCCCAGCCGCGCTTTCGCCGGAGGCGAAGAGCTTGCCCTCGTTGACGAAGCCGACCGCCGGCACCCGATGCTCCGCGAGCGCCGCGAGGAGCTTGGCGGTCATCGCCGCGAGCGCCGCCGGCTCGTTCGACACCACCCCGGCCGGCGGCGCCGGCAGGTCGTCGATCGTCACTGCCAGGGTACGCCGGGGCGGTTCCCCTGGCGCCTCGCCACCAGCGGGTACAGGCGTTGCCACCAGCGCCGCGCACGTCAGCCAGACGCTCCACTTCATGGCTTCGTCGATCCGACAGGATCGAGCTTCATCGTCGCAGCCTCCGATTCCGTCAGCAAGGCGCGCGCCGCGGTTCTCGCAACCATGGGGTCGAGCGTCCCGTCCGCGACCGCGGACAGCGCGGCCTCCGCCTCCGGACTCGCCTCCGCGAACGGATAGCGGGCGCGGTAGCGCTTCGCGAGCAGCAGCGACTGGCGCTCATCGGGAGAAAGCTGATGCGGCGAGCGCTCCCGCGACACGCCGAGAATCGCCCCGTCGAGGCGCTGCTCCATCCGCCGCAGCGCCTTGTCCGCCTGGTCGGTGCGCAGATAGATCAACTCGTCGATCCCGAAGTGGATCGAAGCTGCAACCTCCATTCGCATCACCGGTTCGGTGATCGCCCAGAGCCGATGCGCGCCGAAGTAGCCTCCGGCGTAGAACCCGGCGACGAAAACCAAGAAACCTCCCAGGAGACTCCCCCACCGCTGTCGCATCGCCTGCCCTCCCCTGGCGTGCTTGCCTGGGGGTGAGTCTCGCACAGCTCGCCAGTCGGTTGCGGGCGACGAGCGCGGCGCAGACCTGCAGGAGCGCCAACCGTGGTTAGCGGTTCATGGCACCGCCGGCTTGGCGTCGAGCTCGAGCTTGTCCTTGCGGATGAACGTCTCCACCGCGTCGAAGCCCTCGGCCACGTTCGGATCGGCCATGAGCGCGCGCATCGCCTCCTGCCCGAGAACCTGGAAGGCGTTCTCGACCGTCCCCTGGCCGTCGCGCTCGAGCGCCGCGGCGAATTGCGGCCGGCACGACTCGGTCAGCAGGCGCTCGAAGAGCCTCCCCACCGTGCGCGCCATCGCCGTGCGCTGCTCCGGCGACACCACGGAGATCGAGCTCACCACCGGGTGCAGGGCGGCCGTGGCGAAGAGCCAGCGCACCAGATCGTTTTCGTCCCGCGCCGTGGTCGCATCCTCCATGCACCTGGCGAGCGCGTCGAACTCGACGCCAGCGGTCACTGGCGACATCGGCAGCAAGAAGAGCGTCAGGGAGACGGCAACTGCATTCAGGGCTGGCTTGGTCAATCTCTGCCTCCGGTGGGCCGGTCGTTGCCGCGAATTCTAGATCGGCCGCCCCGCGACTGCCGCCCCCTCGCCCCGCTTCTCCGGCAGCTCAACCCGCCTCCGCCGGCCGGAATCGCTCCCCGATCGCCAGCCGGTGGACGCGGCGGGCGAGGTCGGGCGATCCCTGTCTGAGGAGCCGCTCGATCACCCGGTCAGCCTCGTCGATCGGCTCGTCGGTCAGGTCGAAAGTGCCCCAGTGCATCGGCAGCATGTGCGCCGCGCCGAGATCCTGGAAAGCGGCGAGTGCCTCCTCCGGATTCATGTGCACCGGCTTCATGAACCAGCGCGGTTCGTAGGCGCCGGTCGGCAGCAGGGCGAGATCGAGGTTTGGGAAGACCCTCCCGTACTCGGCGAAGCCCCGGAAGTACCCGCTGTCGCCGGCGAAGAAGGTTCGCATACGGGGACTCTCGATGAGCCACGAGCCCCAGAGAGTCGTTTCGTCGGGTTGCGAGAGGCGGCGCGACCAGTGCTGCGCCGGCAGGAGAGTGAGGCGAAAGCCGCGGCACTCGGTCGACTGCCACCAGTCGAGCTCTTCGACGTCGGAGTAGCCGAACTGCCTGACGAACCGGCCGAGCCCAAGCGGCACCCGCCAAGCGATCCCCTTCGGCAGGCGGGAGAGACTCCAGCGGTCGAGGTGGTCATAGTGATTGTGCGACAACACCGCCACCGCGCCCTCCGGAATCGCGGTGAGCGGAACGCCGGGGGGCTCCCGGCGGCGCGGCAAGAGCGCCCGCGGGCCGAAGTGCGGATCGGTCAGCAGGACGTTCCCGCCGTCCTGAAGCGCAAAGGTCGCGTGCCCGACCCAGGTCGCCCCGGGAGTGCCGGCGCGCCGGCGAAGGTCCGCCCCGTCGTTCGCGACCCGGGGCACGCGCGGCGGGCGTCTCTTGTCGTAGCGGTTCCGCGACAGCAGCTTCCAGCGCACGAGGTCGCGAAAGGTCGCTTTGCCGACTCCCCAGGGATTGAAGAAGCGCCCGCTCGCGAAGTGCGGCGCATGCAGCGTGTCGACCGGATCCGTCACCGGCGAAGTGTGACATGCGCAGTGCTCAGGGCGGGAGAGAGGCGAGGTAGGCGGCGAGCGCGATCATCTCGTCGAGGGTGAGCTTCTCGACCACCGGCCGCATGAGGACGCTCGACGGTCCGGCCCGGGCGCCGTGCCGGAAGTCCCAGAGCTGGCGGACGACGTAGCTCGGCGAGCGTCCGGCGATGCCGGGCACCGGGCCGAGCCCCCGGAGCCCCGGACCGTGGCAGGTGGCGCACGGCACCGTCTGCTGGTCGCCTGCGCTGACGCCGCCATGTTCCGCGAGGACCTGGCCCTGCCGGATACTGCCGATCGGCACATAGGCGAGAAAGCCGGCCCGCGAGTCGCGACTTTCGAACCGTTCGAGGTCTTCCGGCACTTCGAGGATCCGGGCACCGATCGGCTCGCGCGCGCCGGCCGGCGCTGCGGCCAGGAACCATCCGGCGACGTAGGTCTTCGGCACGGCCGCGGTCTCGACGACCCGGATCGACCGTCGTGGCGCAAGGGCCGAGAAGTAAGCGGCGGCAGCGGCGACCTCCGTGTCGGTCGCGGCCCTGGCGACGGCGATCATCGCCGACGTGGGGAGGCGGTTCGGCACCGAGGTCCCGCGCGCACCGCTCTTGAAATCGGCCATCTGCTGGACGATGTAGGCCGCCGGCAGACCCGCGAGACGCGCGTTCTCGGGACCACCGGTGCCCTCCGCCCGATGGCAGAAGCCGCAGGCATAGACCTCCGGCCTCCGGCCGTAGGCGACGACATCGGGCATGGGGGCGTGGTCGGCAGGGTGCCAGTCTGGAGCGCGAAAGAGATCGCGCAGCTGGGTGAGCGTGAAGGACGCCGCGCTGCCAGGGACCCGGCGGAGAGATCCGTCGTCCGGCGTCGGCAGGAAGTCCGGTGGCTTCTCCGGGTAGGCCCACGACGGCGGGCCTTCGTCGCCCCACACCGGCGACGCCGGCGCCGGCAGGAAGGTCCACAGCGCGAGGGCGCACCTCACGAAGCGACGGATGAGCGACGGCAAGGACATCGGGTGGCGCGAACTCTCGCACAAACCGTCCATCGCCGGGGAGTCGCGACTACGGCCTGGAGCCCGGCATCCACCACGAACGGCGTAGGCTTGCGGCATGAAGCGTGCGCGGACGATGTCGGATCTTCGCGGATTCTCCCGGCTCGCGGTCGAGGCGACCGTCGCGATGACCGATCTGGTCGAGGAGGTTCACCGCAGCGTGACGAGCGTGCCGGAGGTGGGCAAGCCGGATCCGGCGCGCCGGAAGCGCATGCGCGGCATCACCGGATTCGTCTACCGGACCGTGCGGCGGATCACCCACTGGGTCGGCCACAGCGTCGACGGCGGACTCGCCCAGCTGCAACCGCTCCTGCTCACCCAGCCTGCAACGGTTCCTCCGTCGAGCGCTCCCGTGTCACCCCATCGCGACGCCATCCTCGCGGCGCTCAACGGCGTGCTCGGCGACCACCTCGAGGCGACCGGCAACCCGCTCGCCATCCCGATGACGTTCCGGCGCCACGGACGGGAGCTCGACGCGAAGCAGGAGAGGGGGAACCGGATGCTCCTCCTCCTGCACGGCCTCTGCAGGAGCGATCTTCAGTGGTCGAGAAAGGGCCACGACCACGGCGCCCGCCTCGCATCGGAGCTCGGTTTCACGCCCGTCTACCTGCATTACAACAGCGGCCGGCCGGTCGCGACCAACGGCAACGAGCTGGCCATGCGCCTGGACTCCTTCGTCGCCGACTGGGGTGGGCCGTTGGGCGAGATCGTCGTCATCGCGCACAGCATGGGTGGGCTCGTGATGCGTAGCGCCTGCCAGGTCGCCGAGCGCGAGAAGCTCGCCTGGCTCGGCAAACTGCGCCAGATCGTCTTTCTCGGCACGCCGCATCACGGCGCGCCGCTCGAGCGCGGCGGCAACTGGGTGACCCTCGCGCTCGACGCCTCCTCCTACACTGCGGCTTTCGCCCGCCTGGGACGGATCCGCAGCGCCGGCATCACCGATCTGCGCTTCGGCCAGGTGACGGCGCTACGGGGAGGCGACCGCTTCGCTCCCGGCAGCGGCCATCGCGAGATCGTGCCCCTTCCCCGGGGTGTCGCCTGCTATGCGATCGCTGCGACACTCGCCAAGAGTCCCCAAGCGGCGGTCACCGCCAGCGCGATGGCGGCCGCCAAGGCCGTCCTCGGCGACGGTCTCGTGCCGCTGGCGAGCGCGCTCGGCGACGACACCGATCCGGCGCGCGCGCTCGCCATTCCGGCGGACCGCCGCTGCATTCTCCGTGGCAGGAACCACCTCGACCTGCTCGATCGCAGCGAGGCATACGAGCAACTCCGCTCCTGGCTTGCGGAAACGCCCGTAGCCACCCTCTGAGGCAGGAGGAGGCCCACTCCCGCGGGGTGTTGCCGTGCCGCGCTGCGGCGCAGACCATGGCAAGCGGAGGCCGACGATGGCACCGGCTCCCGCCCCGAGACGGGACGGGACCGAATCGGGACCTCCGGTTGAAACGCCCTGGCAGGATCTGAGTTCCGGCGCAAGTCACCGGACGTCGATATAGCCTTCCCGAAGTTCCGCGCCTCCAGGGCGCCCACCGGTGCTCCCCTCCTTCGCCGCCTCCATTCCGGGAGGGAGGATCCCGTGCCGGTGCCCGCAACTTCACGCCGAACTGACTCGCCCCTCGAGCGGCCATGAAACCGCGCATTGCCCAGCGCGTCATGGTGGCTGTCGGCGTTGTCTCGCTGGCGGTCTTCGGCACCTCCGCCTGGCTCGCCAGCCGGGCCCACGAACGCGAGCTCGCGTCGCTGGTCGAGCGCCAGGCTCTCATCCTCTCCGACACCATACGCAACAGCACCCGCCACGCGATGCTGCTCAACGAACGCGACATGGTGCACCGCATCATCGAGCAGATCGGGCGCCAGGACGGGCTGGAAAAGATCCGCGTCTACAACAAGGAGGGTGAGGTCATCTACTCGCCAGACGCCGCCCTCGTCGGCACGACGGTCGATCAGCACAACGAGGCCTGCGACGGCTGTCACAGCGACGGCACCTCCGTTGCGGAGCTCTCGGAGGGCCGCCGCACACGCGTCTTCCGCGCCGAGGGCGGCGATCGGCAGCTCGGCGTCATCACGCCGATTCCCAACGAGCCCATCTGCGCCAACGCCGGATGCCACGCTCATCCGCCGCAGCAGCAGGTGCTCGGGGTTCTCGACGTCACCGTTTCGCTCGCCGAGGTCGATTCCGCCGTGAGTGCAGGGCGGCGATCGGCATTCGCCTTCGCGCTCGCCGGAATCACGGCCATCAGCCTCCTCCTCGCGACCCTGTTCCATCGTTGGGTCGGAAAGCCCGTGCGCGCGCTCCTCGGCGCTACCGAGCGCGTCGCGGCGGGCGAGCTCGGCCACCGCGTCGCCGTCGTGCGCCACGACGAGCTCGGCCAGTTGGCCACCTCGTTCAATCAGATGACGACCAACCTCGCCGAAGCCCGCCACATGGTCTACCAATCGAACAAGCTGGCCTCCGTAGGTCGGCTGGCCGCCGGTATCGCCCACGAGATCAACAACCCGCTCACCGGCGTCCTCACCTATTCGAGCTTCCTGCTGAAGCGCGCCGTGGACGCGGAGACCCGGAGCGATCTCGAGACCATCGTCCACGAAACCAAGCGTTGCCGCGACATCGTCCGCGGCCTGCTCGATTTCTCGCGCCAGGTGCCGCCGAAGAAGACCATGGTCGACCTGAACGCCATCGTCGAGCGCGCGCTCGCCATCGTCGACAACCAGCTTCGGGTGCAGAACATTCACCTCACCAGGACCCTGGCGAGCGACCTGCCGCTCTTCCCGGCCGACGCCACCCAGCTGCAGCAGGTCATCCTGAACCTCCTCGTCAACGCCGCCGATGCCTTCGAGGCGGGCGACCGGCAGATCTTCGTCGCCACCGACCTGAAGAGCGTCGAGGGCCGCCAGTCGGTCGAGATCAAGGTCGCCGACAACGGCACGGGAATCTCGGAAAAGAACCTCGCCCACATCTTCGAGCCGTTCTTCACCACCAAGGAGAACCGGGGGACGGGACTCGGCCTCGCGGTCTGCTGGGGAATCGTCACCGAGCACGGCGGCACGATCCGGGTCGACACCAAGGTCGGCCGCGGCACCACCTTCACCGTGCAGCTGCCGCTCGAGCCACAATCGCAGCCGGCAGCCGGAGGCGCCTCATGAGAGCCCCGTTCGACGTGCTGCTGGTCGAGGACGAGCCCGTCGTGCGCGAGGCAGCGGCGAGGATCCTCCGACCCGAGGGGATCTCCCTCGATCGGGTCGAGGATGTCGACGGGGCGCTCGCACGCCTGCGGAGAGTCGATCATCGCGTCGTGCTGTCCGATCTCATGCTGCCGGGGTTCTCCGGCTTCGACCTGCTCGAGCGCGTGACGGGCGAGCGGCCCCATCTTCCCGTCATCCTGATCACCGGCTACGCCACCATCGAGAACGCCCTCGCCGCATTCAAGAAGGGCGCCTTCGACTTCCTCCCCAAGCCGTTCGACGTGGCGGAGCTGCTCGGCGTCGTACGCCGAGCGCTCAAGGCGGTCGAGCTGGGCAGCTGGTCCGCCGTCCCGGCTGAAATCCCGCAACCGGGCAGCGAGGCGAGCCGCGAGCGCTATTTCCTCGGCCAGCATGCCTGGGTCACGATCGAGAAGGGAGTCGCGACCTTCGGGCTCGCCGAGAGCTGGCCCGGCCTGCTCGCCGAGATCCGCACGATCGTCCTGCCCCAGAAGGGCGCGCGTCTGACCCAGGGGCTCGCCTGCGCGGAGATTGCCACGGCCGACGCTTCGATCCACCGGATCTGGGCTCCGGTGAGCGGCACTGTGCTCGAAACCAACCCGGCGATCCTCGCGGATCCCGATCTACTGAATCGTGCCCCGTTCTCCTCGGGTTGGCTGGTGCGTGTCGCGCCGGCCGACCTCGAGGCGGAACTGGACGCCCTCACGCGCCGCGCCGGCGCCGTTCTCGCTCCGGCTGGAAGCGGCGGGGAGAAGGAGAAGCGATGATCTTTCTGATGGTTCTCTTGACGGTCGTGGTTTTCGCCGTCGTCGACCTTACTCTCCGGCTGACCCTCAAGCAGATGCAGGCAACCCGCGCGCGTCGTGAGCGCCAGCAGGCGCTGGACATCGGACTGAAGCTCGAGTTCGCCGAGGAGGCGCTCAGCCTGAAGCGCGTCGAAGTCGCCTCGCCGAAGGGCCGGATTCTCGCGGTCGATGACGAGCCGGTGATCCTCGACAGCTTCCGCAAGATTCTCGTCCTGGCGGGCTTCGCGGTCGACACCGTGGAGTCCGGCCAGGAGGCCCTGAGTCTGGTGCGCAAGAACGACTACGATTTCGTCTTCACCGACCTCAAGATGCCGGGCATGGACGGGCTCGACGTCGCCAAGGGAGTCCACCATCTCCGACCGGATATCGACATCGCGATCATCACCGGCTACGGCACGATCGAGTCGGCGGTGGACGCCATGCGATTCGGCGCCGTCGACTACGTTCAGAAGCCGTTCACGGAGGATGAGCTGGTCGAGTTCGCGAACCGCCTCGTGCTGCGCCGGCAGGATCGTCGCGAGCGCCTGACTCCGCCCGAGATCCGCCTGGTCACGCCCTCCTCCGCCGGCGTCGCTTCGCCGCGAGTGGTCAACGTTCCGGGCGGCATCTACGTTTCGCCGGAGCACAGCTGGGTGAAGATCGAGATGACGGGCGAGGCCCGAGTCGGGCTCGACGACTTCGTTCAGAAGTCGGTGGGACCGGTCACCGCGATCCGCCTGCCCGAACCCGGGCGAGCGGTGCGTCGCGGAGATGCTCTCTTCGCTCTCAGTATCGGAGGGGACGGGCAGGAGCTGCGCTTCGCGGCTCCTCTCTCGGGCAAGGTCGTGCACGTCAACCACGATCTCGACTATCAGCTCGATCTCATGCGTCTGCGTCCCTACGAGCAGGGCTGGGTCTGTACGATCGACCCGCAGGAGCTGACCGCCGACCTCGGCAAGCTCATGATCGGCGCCGATGCCGTCAGCTGGTACCAGAACGAGGCCCGCCGCTTCACCGACCGTCTGACGGAGGAGCTCGCAGCAGAGCCTGCCGTCGACAGGAGGAGCCCGCACACGAACGGGACGGCGCAACGTGCCGCCTGTCGCGCTTTCGACAAGACCTTTCTACAGCCGGCGCGGCTGCCAGAGACCGCTGCCCAGACAGTCAAGGTATGAGCCGGCGCACGGAATCCGGACAGGTGATTCCATGACGACGCGAACTGCCACCTGGTCGCACCTCCTGACCGCCCTCTGTCTGCTGTTGCCCACGGCGACAGCGGCTGCATCGGCCGCCGACGCCAAGGCAGAGACCCCCGCACCCTTGCCCTCGCCGGCCTCTCCCGAAACCGTCCGCTGGGCCTCTTCGGTCGGCGAGGTCGTCTTCCAGCACAGGCTCCACACGGAGGAGTTCGGCGCCGAATGTGTGTCCTGCCATCACGAGACCGTGGCGGCGAGTCTCGAGCTGCCGCACCCGGACTATTTCGACGGCTTCTGGGTCGACTGCGCCGTCTGCCACACGGGAAGCGCGACTCCAGCGGCCGCGGGCAAGTGCGTGGTCTGCCACCCGGAGCGCACCTCGGGGCTCACCCTCGAGATGCCGACCGTGAAGGTCGCGATTCACCGCAGCTGCTGGAAATGTCACGACCGCGGCACCGGATCCGAAGCGAGCACTCAATGCGGGTTCTGCCACCAGCGCTCCCGAGAGCCGCAGTCCCAGACGACGAAGGCCCCGCCGGCGCCGCCGGCTGGCCCGGCGACGAGCAAGTGAGGAAGCCATGAATCGACGCACCTTCCTGAAGATCGGCACCGTGGCCGGCTCGACACTGGTAGCAGGACGCGCCGAGGCCGCCGAAAAGGGCAACCCCGAGGAGTTCGTCGGCGTCCTCGTCGACACCACGCGCTGCATCGGCTGTCGCGCCTGCGAGCGCGCCTGCTCCGTGGAACACGACCTGCCGGTGCCGGACATCGAGAACGACGGCGCGCTCGCCGCACTGCGCCCGACGACCGAGACCCAGTGGACGGTGGTCAATCGCTTCGCCACGTCGAAGGGCGAAGTCTTCGTCAAGAAGCAGTGCCTGCACTGCTGGCAGCCGGCATGCGCCGCGGCCTGCCTGACGAACGCCATGGAGAAGACGCGCAGCGGACCGGTGGTCTGGCACCCCAGGAAGTGCATGGGCTGTCGCTACTGCCTGGTGTCCTGCCCGTTCGACATCCCGAAGTTCGAGTATCACTCGTGGAATCCGAAGATCCAGAAGTGCTCGATGTGCAGCGAACGGCTCGAGCAGGGTTTGGAGCCGGCCTGCGTGGGCTCGTGCCCGACCGACGCCCTCACCTTCGGCACCAAGCGCGAGCTGATGGAGATCGCCCGTCTGCGCATCTATCACCACCCCGACCGCTACGTACACCAGATCTATGGCGAGTCCGAGGTCGGCGGGACCGGCTGGCTCTACCTCTCGGCGGTGCCTTTCGAGGAGATCGGCTTCCGTACCGATCTCGGCACGACGCCGTACCCGGAGTACACCCGCGACTTCCTCTACGGGGTTCCCCTCGTGCTCTTCGGACTTCCCGCCCTGCAGTTCGGTCTCCACCTGCTCGCCGACAAGAAGGACGAGGCGATGGAGCCCAGCGAGTCATGACTACGATGCCGATCTCGCCCGCTCCCGACCGCCTCCCGCTCCTGCGCTTCCTGCTCTCGGAGCTCAAACCCAAGGGGCCGCTGCTGACCCCGTTCAACGTCATCTCGATTCCGGTCATCCTGCTCGGGATCGGCGTCCTCATCCAGCGCTTCATCTACGGCCTGGGTTCGATCACCAACCTGACTCAGGAGCACCCCTGGGGCCTCGGGATCGGCTTCGACGTCGTGACCGGGGTCGCCCTCGCCGGCGGCGCCTACACGCTGGCCTTCGCCGTCTACGTGATGCGGCTCGAGAAATACCATCCGATCATCCGCGCCACGGTGCTGAACGGCCTGCTGGCCTACATCTTCTATGCCGGGGCTCTGGTGCTCGACCTCGGCCGGCCCTGGAATGTCATCAACCCGGTCATCGGCAACTCGTTCGGCTACAACTCGGTGCTCTTCCAGGTCGCCTGGAGCTTTCTGCTCTACATGCTCGTCGAGATGATCGAGCTCTCGCCGGCCTTCGCGGAGTGGCTGGGCTGGAAGCGCGCGCGGCGCGTCCTCGCCTCTCTGGCTCTGGGCGCCGTGATCATCGGGGTGACGCTGTCGACCCTTCACCAGGCCGGCCTGGGCGCCCTCTTCCTGATGGCCAAGCCGAAGATCCATCCGCTCTGGTACACCGAGTTCATTCCCATACTCTTCTTCGTCTCGAGCATCTTCGGCGGCCTGTCGATGGTCATCCTCGAGGGCACCCTGACCCACCGGCTGTTCGGCAAGCAGACGGATCCCAAGAAGCACGGCTCGTTCGACGATCTGATGCTCGGGCTCGGCAAGGGTACCGCCATCGCCCTGTTCGTCTACTACTTCTTCAAGCTGCTCATCTTCCTGCACGAGCGCCAATGGGATCTGCTGGCGACCGGGTGGGGGGCCTGGTACCTCGTCGAGGTGATCGGCTTCGTGCTCGTGCCGTGCGTGATGTTCGCCTATGCGGTGCGCCACCGCCGGCCGGGACTCCTGCGGCTGGCTGCGGCCGGGGCGCTCGTCGGCCTGCTGCTCAATCGCCTGAACATCTCGATCGTCGCCTTCAACTGGCAGCTCGCCGAACGCTACTTCCCGAGCTGGCAGGAGTTCGTCGTGACCCTGACGGTGCTCTTCACCGAAGTCTGGGTCTTCCGCTGGATCGTGCTTCGCTTGCCGATCCTGCGCGATGCGCACGAGCTGCCCAACCCGCGTCCCCTCGAGTCATGAGCACCCGAGCGAGCGCCTGCCGAGTCCGCGAAGGAGGCTGAATGGAAACCTACCGCTACGTGAACATCTTCGAGACCAAGGGCCTCGAGTACCTTCTGTTGGCCTCGTTCCTGGTCCTCTTCGTCGTCTTCGTGCGCTACCTTTCGGCCCCAGGCCGCAAGCCCTGACGCCGACCGACGGCTCCAGTGCCTCCGGGGTTCGCGCGCGTCTACCCTGGAAGCTACCCGCGAAGGCGTCCTGCACCCGGCGCCTTCGCGACACACCAGCGTTCTGCAGGCGCGAGGCTGAGCCCTATTTCGCGGCAAAGACGACGTCGTCGAACAGCATACGGAAACCTTGCTCGCCGCTGCACTCCAGCCGGAGCTGGACCGATCTCGCGGTGGCTCCGGTACGCGTCTCGCCACTCATCTGCTGCCAGCTCGTCTTCGGCGGCCGGGCGTCGGCCACCAGCGGCTCGGAGGCGTTCTCGCAGGCAGCGTCGTCCCCCTGGAAGATCGTGTAGCCGCAGACGTAGAGATCGCCCGAAGCGATCCTGAGGCGCACCGCGATCCGATAGTCGGTGTCCGGCTTGACCGGTATGCAGGGCGCCTGAAGACGCAGGCTGCCCTGGCGGTCGGTCCCGGCAAGCGCTCCCTTCGCCGGATCGCCGTCCGTGCGCTCATGGCTCGCGGACTCCTCGTGGACGCCGGTCCAACCCTCTATGTCCTGCGCAAATCCGCAGTTGCGGTTCGCGAGCAGGTTTCGCGTATCGGCTGCACACTCCGCCGCGACCGCCGCCGACCCTGCGAGACCTGCCAGCGACGCGACGACTCCCACGCTCAGCACCAGGATCTTCATGATTCGACTCCTCCTGCGTGGCTAACCGACTTTCGGCCGGCCTCCGGGCCAGACCCTGTCCTGCACGCTCGCCAGGGTCGAACGCCCTCTCGGCCGGAGCAAAAGGGCGGTGCAACGCACGAGTTGTCCCCTCGTAGCCCGACTCAACGGTAGTGAGGCAGGGGGATCTCATGTTCTCGAATCGTGCCCGCATCGCTGTCGTGGCTGGACTTGTCGTCATCGGACTCGCGGCGCCGTCCGCGGCGGTCAAACGCCGCGCCTTCGTGACCTCGGTCGCCGGGAACGGCAACCTGGCCTCCTGGGCGCTCGCCGGCGGCGGAGTGGGCCTCGCAGCCGGCGACAACATCTGTCGCGCCCGGGCCTTCATCGCCGACCTTCCGAACCCCGGCAGCTACTACGCCTGGCTCTCGACCGCGTCGACGGACGCCTACTGCCATGTCCAGGGGCAGACCGGCAAGAAGGCCAATGGCTGCGTCGGCACCGCGACGGGCGCAGGCCCCTGGTACCGCTACGACGGCGTCGGCCGATTCAGCGGCTCGATCGACGAGCTCACCGACTTCGCGAGCCAGGCGATCTACCAGCCCATCCGCTTCGACGAGCTCGGCAATGAGCTCTCGGGCACTGGGGATGGCTTCTGGACCTCGACTTCGAAGACCGGCGAGGCCGGTCCCGACACCTGCTCGGGTTGGATCGTCGGCAGTTCGGGGGCCGCCGGATCCACCGGACTCCCGGACCGGACCTGGGACGACTGGACGGCCTACCTCATCAGCGCATGCGACAACGAGCGCCGACTCCTCTGCCTGGAAGGCGGGACGAGCGAGGTGACGCCGGTCCCCTGGGTTCCGGCCGCGCTCGTCTTCACGACCTCGGTCTCGGGGTCCGGCGATCTCTCGACCTGGCCCGAGGCCGGGGGAGAGACCGGTCTCGCGGCGGCCGACAACATCTGCCAGAGCCTGGCCACCGCTGCCCACCTGCCTTCACCGGGTTCGTTCTTCGCCTGGCTGTCGACGAACGCGACCGATGCCGGCGACCGACTGACGCTCACCGGCACGCCGATCCGGCGCGTCGACGGGTTTCGCGTGGCCGACTCGAAGAGCGACCTGCTGGCTACCGGGGCGGACAACAGCCTGCATGTCGACGAGGCGGGCCGCTATCTCTCCTACACGAACCTCTGGACCGGAACGGACGGCGACGGCACCGCCACCGTCGACAACTGCGATGGCTGGAGCTCGGCGGTAGCGACCGACGATGGACACACTGGATTCGGCAACGCGGCCTACTCGGAAGTCTGGACGCAGATCGGTGCCTACGATTGCGACCTGACCCACCGGCTCGCCTGCTTCTCTAACGTCGAGGTCCTCTTCTGGGACGGCTTCGATCTCTCGGAGAACACCGAGCGCTGGTCGGCGGTCGTGCCGTGAGAGTCGCCCTGGCTCTCGCTCTCGCTCTCGTCGTCGCCGCTCCAGCCAACGCCGTCAAACGCCGCGCATTCGTGACTTCCGTCACCGGCACCGGCAATCTGCACTCGTGGGCCGATTCGGGCGGGCTCTCCGGCGTCGCCGCGGGCGACAACATCTGTCGCGTCCGCGCCGCCGCTGGCGGCTTGCCGAATCCCACCGCCTACCGCGCCTGGCTCTCGACGGCCGCGACCGACGCCTACTGCCACGTCCAAGGCCAGACGGGTAAGAAGGACCCTGGCTGTGTCGGCACGCCGGAGCCTGCCGGGCCGTGGTACCGGTACGACGGCGTGGGGCGCTTCACCGGCACGCTCGACGAGCTCACCGGCCCTGAGCGACGGATCTACCAACCGATCCGCTACGACGAACTGGGCAACGATGCGACGACTCTCGAGAGGAGCTACTGGACCGGAACGGACTCAACCGGAGAGGTCGCGGCAGACATCTGCGGCAGCTGGGTCGTGGCCTCCAGCGGGGCCTCGGGCAAGGGCGGGGCGGCGGAAGAGTCCGCCGGCGGCTGGACGTCGTCAACAATCGGCTCCTGCGCCGGAACGTCCCGACTTCTTTGCCTGGAAGCCGGGGCGAGCGAGGTCACGCCCGTTCCCTGGATTCCGGCGGCTCTCGTCTTCGCCACTTCCACCCAGGGTCACGGCGACCTTTCCGCCTGGCCCGGCGCCAATGGCGAGGACGGCCTCGCCGCCGGAGATGCGATCTGCCGGAGCCGCGCATCGGCCGCGCATCTGCCGTCACCCGCGTCGTTCTTCGCCTGGCTCTCGACCGATTCGATTGGCGCCGGAACTCGCATGACGCTCGCCGGCACTCCGTATCGGCGCGTGGACGGTTTCCGGATCGCCAGTTCCGCGGCCGACTTGCTGGCGAATGGCGCCGACAACACGCTGCATGTCGATGAGTTCGGGCAGTACGCCTCGCCCTACCGCCTGGCGTTCACCGGAACGCTCCCCGATGGAACGCCGGGTCTGGCGAACTGCGCTGGCTGGACGTCGGTCTCGGCGTTTGACGAGGCGACCTACGGCTTGCTCTACCGCGCCTACGATGGCACCTGGACCGACCGGGACGAAGGCACATGCAGCGGCACCGAGAAGCGCCTCATCTGCTTCTCGAACCGCGAGGTCCTCTTCTGGGACGGCTTCGATCTGTCCGAGAACACCGAGCGCTGGTCGGCGGTGGTGCCGTGAGGGTGGCTCTCGCTCTCGCTCTCGCTCTCGCTCTCGCTCTCGCTATCGCTCTCGCCGCTCCCGCCAGTGCGGTCAAGCGCCGGGCTTTCGTCACTTCGGTCGCCGGCAACGGCAACCTCACCTCCTGGTCCGATTCCGGCGGGCTCTCCGGACTCGCTGCAGGCGACCTCATTTGCAAGAATCGCGCGCTCCTGGGGGGTCTACCGAACTTCTCGGGCTTTCGCGCCTGGCTATCGACGGCTTCGACGGACGCCTTTTGCCACGTGCAGGGACAGACCGGACGAAAGGGCACCGGTTGCGTCGGGACACCGGTACCGGCGGGCCCGTGGTACCGCTACGACGGTGTCGGCCGGTTTTCTGGAACGGTCGATGAGCTGACCGACCCGCTCCACCCGGAGATCTACCAGCCGATCCACTTCGACGAATTGGGCAACGAGCTCTCGCAGGACTCCGGCAACTACTGGACCGGAACCGGACAGGACGGAACCGCCTCCGACTGGACCTGCGCCGGCTGGGTCGTCGGCACCAATGGTGCTACGGGAAAGACGGGAACGCCCGAGCGTTCGGTCTACTGGTGGACTTCCGACCTCACCAACGACTGCGATCGCCTGCGGCGGCTGCTTTGCGTCGAGTCCGGAACGAGCGAGGTCACTCCGGTCCCCTGGGTGCCGGCGGCGCTGGTCTTTTCGACCTCAGCGCTAGGCAGCGGCAATCTGGGCGCGTGGCCCGAAGCCGGCGCGGCGACCGGTCTCGCTGCCGGCGATGCGATCTGCCGCAATCTCGCCGCGGCGGCTCATCTGCCCTCGCCCGAGGCATTCGTCGCCTGGCTGTCGACCGATCCGGTCGCGGCGAGCAGTCGCCTGACGCTCGAGGACACGCCGTTGCGCCGGGTGGACGGTTTCCGGCTCGCCAACTCGAAGGCCGACCTGCTCACGAGCGGCTCCGCCAACACCCTCCACGTCGACGAGCAGGGGCAGTATCTGGCGCAGCTCAACTGGCACTGGTCCGGCAGCTTCGGTGGTGGCTCCTCCTCGGGAATCAACTGCGACGGCTGGACATCTTCCGATCCCGGCGATGACGGCGACTACGGGGTTTCCGACTTCGCCTACGGCGCCGAATGGAGCGCCTTCTGGAGCACACCGTGCAGCCAGTCGCTCCGCCTCCTCTGTTTCTCCAACCGAGAGGTCCTGTTCTGGGACGGCTTCGATCTGTCGGAAAACACCGAGCGCTGGTCGGCGGTGACGCCGTGAGGGTCAGGTCCGCTGGGGCGCCTGGAGCTCGCCCAGCTCACGTGCCAGGCGCAGGCTGGCGCGCTTCGTGGCCATGCGGGCGGCGGCGGCTGTGGGGTGCCCGGTGGCGAGCGCCAGCTCCTCGAACGGCAGGCCGAGCTCGATGCGCCCGATGATCAGGTCGCGGTCGGCCTCGGGGAGCTTCACCAGCGCAGCGCGGTACTGACGGCGCTCCTGGGATTCGATCGTGTCGTCGAGTGGGCTGGGGGCGAAGTCCGGACCTTCCGCCAAGGCCCCGTTGCGAACCTCGCCCCGCTCGGCGCGCCGGATCTCGTCCCGCACCCGGTTGCGGATCGCCAGCAGGAGGTAGTTGCGGAGCTTCTCAGGATCGGCGGTGTCGAGCTCTCCGAGCTGACGGAGCACATTCACCAGCGTCTCCTGGACCAGGTCGTCGGTCTCCATGCGCCGTCGCGCCCGCTGGGGGAGCCGTCCCCGCGCGAAGCGCTCGACGAACGGCAAGAGCGAGAGGATCGCCCGCTGCGCCCGCCGCAGATGCTCTCCCGCCCCTCCCCCAGGCCCTTCGAGTTCCATCGCCGGCTCCAATCGGTCCCCCGTGCGGACTCTACGCGAAGGGCACCCATTCCGCCTCAATCTGTTCGATTCGGCGCCGTCGATCGTTCTATTCGTATGTGAGCCATATCGGACCCTTCACGGTCAGCGGCGACTCCCCGGGCCCCCCCTCGTGTGCCCTGGAGCTCCGGCACGACGGGCTGGGCAAGCACCGCCTGATTCGCGGCAGAAGCGAGGAGGTCGTCCGGCGAAAAGCCGAGGTCCAGGCGGCGGACTGGGACGCTCGCTGGCACGTGGTCGAGGGCCGCCGGCGGGAGCAGGCGGCCCGGCTTCACGGCAGGCGCTCCGCGGACGCAAGACGGGCCCTTGCCGCTGCGAGGAGCGACCTCAAGCGACAGGAGCTCGTCCAGGTCGACTCGCTGCTCAAGTTCGCGCTCGCCGTCTACGACCCCGTCGACTGGACGAAGCTCAAGGAGAAGGGCACGTTCGACGAGAAGCGACCCGAGATCGCGCCCCTTCCGGCGCCGGCGGACTCGCGCGAACTACCGCCTGAGCCGCAGGCCACCGACCTTGCCTACCTGCCTGCGCTGGGCATCCTCGACCGCGTCCTCCCCGCTCGCAGGGCGCGAACGATCGCCGGCTGCCGCGCTCGGTTCGAGACCGACCACGCCCGCTGGGCAAAGATCGCGGAAGAGCTCCGGAACGCCGACGCCGAGTCCTCGAGAAAGCACTTCGAGATGGTCGCTCTCCGCACCGAGGCGCATGCATTCAACGTTGCGGCCTGGGAGCTTCGCCGGCGCGACTTCCTGGCGCGGAAGGCGGCGACGAACGACGCCGTGGACGCCATCCGTGCCGCCTATCTTGCGCTCGTCCCGGACGCGGTGGCGGAGTACTGCGATCTCGTCCTTTCGCAGTCGCAGTATCCCGACTGCTTTCCCAGAGAGTTCGACCTCGACTACCACGCCGCCAGGAGTCTCCTGGTGGTGGACAACCTGCTACCCGCTCCGGCCGACCTGCCCACGCTCGAAGCGGTTCACTACGTTTCGAGTCTCGACGATTTCGAGGAGCAGCACATTCCACAGTCTCGAGCCGACGCGCGCTACGATGAAGTCCTCTGCAAGGTCGCGCTGCGCACGGTGCACGAACTGTTCGAGGCCGACCAGGCCGGCGCCCTGCAGACGGTCGTCTGGAACGGCGTCGTCTCTTCCCCGGACCGGGCAGGCGGAAGCTTCACCGCCTGCGTCCTCTCGCTGCGTGCGCACCGCGACGCCTTCAAGACTCTCCACCTCGCCCAGGTCGACCCCAGGAGCTGCCTCGAGGCCTTCGAGTGCGTCGCCGGCGAGAGGCTCCACGAGCTCGACGCCGTGACACCGCTGGTGCCGCTCCGCCCCGCCCCCGGCCGCAAACCGCTGCCGCGGGAGTGCTGGTAGGGGTCCCATTGTCCCTTCGACTCACGAACCCGCGGCTGCCCGCCGCCGGAAAGTGACCGGGGGCCTCCCGGGGTAGCACGACCGGGCAAGTTCGCTTAGACTCGCAGAAATCTGAAGCCGACCGATCCCGTAGTGGTGCGACCCGTCAGGGTCGGATCGTGCTTCCTACAGGCGAACCAACCTCAAGGAGGGTTCTCATGCGCTCACCACGTTTCGCCGCTGTCCTCGCATTCTGCCTCTTCGTCCTTCTGGCCGTCGCCGGCGGTCCGCTCCACGCTCAGGCCTGCACGGTCGCCTCCGGAGCGGCGACCTGGACCATCCCGGCGACGTCCCACTACGATGTAAGCCCGACGTCGAACTTCACGGGCGTGGGCACCGGCGACTATCTGTTCGAGGACGGCTGGTGGTTCCGGGTTTCGGGCGACGCCCAGGAGTTCTTCTTTCCGGCGCCGACCACGACGACCTGCGCCGCCGCCGCGGGAACGATCACCTGGAGCAACGTCTCGGCTCGCGGCTTCGACGCCTCGCTCGCCGTTGCCATCACCTCGCTCGGCGCCGGGTCGGGTGAAGTGATCCAGACGATGACGATCACCAATCTCAGCGATGCCGCGCCGTTGACGATCGACCTCTTCCATTTCGCCGATTTCGACGTCAACGGCACTGCTGGTACGGACACCGCCACCCTCGGGAATCCCAATACGTTCATTCAAGTGGCGGACACCACCGCGGGCACCGCCGAGTACCGCGCGTTCGGTCCGGCCGCGACCTCCTACATGGTGCGCGCGTTTGGCGCGGCGGACGTCGCTGTGCTGCTCGGCGATGCCGACGTCGACAACCTCGACAACACCGGCCTGCCGTTCGCCAGCGGCGACATCACCAGCGCCTTCCAGTGGTCGCTGGTCATTCCTGCGCTAGGTAGCGCTTCGGTCAGCGTCGCCCTGACGGGGAATCAGCCTGCTACTCCGGTCGAGCTGCTGCAGTTCTCGATCGACTGAGATCCGCCTGACTCCCGGGCGCCGCGCCTCCCGCGCGCCCGGGCGCGTTTCACCCTCCGACTCCCCGGCTCACCTCGTCCTTTCCCCCGGCCCCAGGACAGCGGCGAGAGCTCCGGCTCACGCCGCGCGCGGCTCGTGCGCTTTCAGCAGGGCCCGCAGGCGGAACAGAGGTCCTGGCAGCAATCGAGGCGGGAGAGACAGTCTTCGTCGCAGTTGCAGGCGCGTCCAGGCTCGAAGAGGAAGCACTGGCCGAAGCACGAGCTCGTTGCCGGTGCGACGAGCGACCAGTCGAGCTCCGGCGGATCGAATTCGAAGCCGTTGTCGAAAACCGAGTCAGGCCCCGGCGGGACGCAGGTCGAAGCCATCGCCGGGAGAATGAAGGCGGCCAGTTGGTTGTCGGCGCGGGTCGAGAGCGCGAAGGTCTCGCAGTGGTCGTCCGTGCCGGAGGCGATGCCCGCGATCGCCCGTTGCCCCCCTGGTGCGACCAGCACTGGCGAGCCCGAGTCCGCGGCGCAGAAGTTGGCGACGGTGCCGTCCGTGGTGATCACCAGGCTTGTCAGCGTGAGCACGTCCACGCTGGCGAAGCGTTTCACCCCGGCGCCGCCCGCTCCGTCGGAGCCGAGCCCCACGATCGTGACCGACGTCCCGGAGCCGCCGGGGGCGGCGAAGCCGAGTGGCGGCACCGCAGTCGCGCTCGCCAGGGAGACGACGGCGAGATCGAACTCACCCGGTGTCCCGGCCCACTGGGGATGAAGCTCGGCCGCGACGAGGTCGGCCTCGAAATCGGCCGGGCCGGCGATGTCCGGGCCGAGAAAGAAGCGCATGTCGGTGATCGTGCCCGACTCGACGCAATGCGCCGCGGTCAGGATGCAGGCGGGGCCGATGAGGACGCCGCCGCAGAAGAGCGTCGCGCCCTGGATCAGCGCGCCGACCTCGGGGAATTCGGTCGTGGTCGTCCCGCCGACGACCGCCGCCATCGGCGAGGCGAGGAACGCCACCCCGACTGGAAGCCCAACGAGCCAGCGAAGAACTTTGCGCCGAACGTGCATCCCATCCTCCCGCCGCTGTCGCGGCCAGCTGCAGCGTGCTCGATCTGACGCAAGCGCATCACACGCCGCGCTCCGACACAAAGGCCGAAGGAATGAGTTGCTCCCCCACCAAAGCGAGGAGCCCCCTCCTTACTTTGGACAGCGCTCCAAAGGCGAGCGCATTTCAGGATTGGACTTCAGCAGCGGCCTCGATCGGTCCGCAGGCGCCGGACGCTCGTCTGCGGCAAGCGCCGCGAGGGCGCTTGCTACTCGTAGTGCGTCCACATCCGTAGGACGCGGACCGTTCGGAGCTCGGGAAAGACCTCATAGACCAGACGATGCTGAATGTTGATGCGGCGGGAGAACGCGCCGGCGAGATCGCCAACGAGCTTCTCGAAGTGGGGCGGGGACTGGAACGGGTCTTCACGGATCACGGCCAGCAGGTTCTCCGCCCTATCCTTGAGCCCGCTCTGCGAGAGCTTCTTCGCGTCACGAACTGCCTGACGGGTGAACACGACCTCCCAAGCGCCGGGAGGCGGCTCCGCAGCCTTTACTCGCCCGGACCCTGCCTTCACCAGGAGAGCTTCTTCACCGCCTTCGAGAGCGGCTCCGCCATCCCCTCGCGAATCGAGTCGCGCATGCCAGGAATCGAAAGCAGGTAGAGCGTCTCGTCGATCGCGCGCCAGTCGTCCTCCGAGACCAGCACGGCATTGCCCCGCCGCCCGGTAATCGTCACCGGCTCACTCGACTCCGCGACCTCGTCCACCAGCCGATAGAGGTTCTGCCGCGCCTTCGTTGCGGGGATCGTCTTCACACGGGACATCGTACGCATTTCCGTACGCATCGTCAATTTCCACCGCTCGAGCGCTCCGACACCGCTGAATCCGTTCGCCGAGCGGCGCGAGGGATCAGAAGGCGGAGAGAAGTCTTCGCAGGCCTTTCTCGGCGCCCATGGCGAGGTGGATGCGGAGGGTTCGGCGGCCGCGTTCGGTGAGGACCTCGAAGTCGCCTCTCGCCTGGCTGGCGATGACCTGGCCGAAGGTGAGGCGGCGGCCGGGGACGGGCAGGTCGGCGGCCGGTTTGTCGGTGAACTGGCAGAAGAGGCCCGTCGCCGGGCCGCCCTTGTGGGCCTGACCGGTCGAATGCAGGTACCGGGGACCGAAGCCGAGGGTGGTGGCGACGCCGGTGACCTTGCTCACGGCGTTGCGCAGTTCGGCCAGGGCGGCTTCGTTCTCGGCGCTCATCTCGAGAAAGGCGCAGAGTGCCACGTAGTCGCCGGGCCGCGCGCGATCGAGGTGCGCGGCCAGGATGCCGCGCAGCGAACGTTCGTCGGCGGCGAGGAAGAGCGCCGCCGCTTCGTCGGGGTCGGCGAAGAGCTCGACACCGTGCTCGGCGTAGAACGGGGCCTCCGGCGGAAGGGCTCCGCCCTCCTCCACCCGTTGCGTTAGCTTGCGCGCCGCGGCCTTGGCGGCCTCGACGTCCGGCTGATCGAACGGATGGAGGTGCAGGTAGGCGCCGGCCACGGCGGTGGCGAACTCCCAGCGGTAGAACTCGGCGCCGAGCTCCGCCAGATCCGCGCAGTCGATCTCGAGGACCGGCTGACCCGCGAACAGCAGCGTCGCGACCGCGTCTTCCTGCTCGTCGGAGAGCCTGCCGGCGTAGCGCACGACCACGAACAGGCGGTCCTTGCCGTACCAGTTCGGCGGCGCCAGCGGCTCGCCGTCGATCGGCAGGATCATCTGTCCGAGCTTGCCCGTCGACTCGGCGACCAGCTGTTCCAGCCAGGCACCCAGCGCCGCAATCTCCGGCGCGAGGATGAGCGTCAGCTTGTCCCTGCCGGCCTCCGCGGCCACCCCGAGCGCGAGGCCGAGGCTGACGCCGGGGTTCTTCTCCACTTCGGCCTCGCGGCAGGCAGCGGCGAGCTCCGAAGCGCGCTCGAGGTAGCGCGGCAGGTCCAGCCCCAGCAGCGCCGCCGGCACCAGCCCGAACGGCGACAGCGCGGAGAAACGCCCGCCGACCGTCGGCTCCCCCGGCACCAGCGCCAGGAAACGCCTCTCGCGCGCCAACTGGTCGAGCGTCGAGCCGGGATCCGAGATGGCGATGAAGCGCGCCGCGGCGTTTGCCCCCAAGGCCGATTCGAAGTGATCCAGGAAGTAGGCAAGGAGAAGATTGGGCTCGATCGTCGAGCCGGACTTGCTCGCCACCACCACCCAGGTCGTCGCCGGATCGAGGAGGTGCGCGACCGCCCGCACCTGGTCGGGATGCGTCGAGTCGAGGACATGGAGCCGAGGAAAACCACCCCGCAGATCGCCCTCGCCGAACGATCGGCGCAGCACCTCCGCGCCCAGCGAAGAGCCGCCCATGCCGAGCAGGAGGATGTCGCGCACCCCCTTGTGGGAGGCGACCCGCGCCAGCTCGGCATAATCGCCGAGACGCGCCGCTTCGCGCTCGGGTGCATCGAGCCAGCCCAGCCAATAGGCCTCGTCGCGCCCGGTCCAGACCGTGGCATCCCCTTCCCAGATCCGCCCCGTGCGGTCGCCTGCCTTCCATGCGGCTGCGGCGGCGTCGAAGGCGACGCGAAGCTCCGGAGCCAGCCGGGCGATCATCGCGTCACCTGCGACGCCACCGATCCGCTCGCTCCCGTGTCCGTGCGTGCGGCCAGCTCCGCCGTCTTCGCCGCGATCGCGGCGAGGAGCTTGCGGAACGGTTCGACGAACTTCGCCACCCCGTCGGCGAGGAGCTCGTCGGTCGCCGCATCGAGCGCGATCCCCAGCGCGGCGAGCTCCTCCAGCTGCTGGCGCGCCTCGGTCAGGCCGGAGCCGAGCGTCGCCTTCGCCACGCCGTGGTCACGGAAGGCATCGATCGTCTCGGGCGGCATCGTGTTCACGGTGTCGCGCCCGATGAGCTCTTCGACGTAGACGACGTCGCGGTACGCCGGGTTCTTGGCCGAGGTCGAGGCCCAGAGCAGGCGCTGCGGTACGGCGCCCGCTTCGGCGAGGCGTTGCCACCGCGGTGAAGCGAAAAGACCAGTAAATAGAGAATACGCCTGCTTGGCGTTGGCAATGGCAATCTTGCCCTTCAGTGCTTCGAGGCGCATTCGATCGGCCGGCGAAACGAGCGCCGATCTCGCTTCGAGCTGTTTGTCGACCAGCGTATCGATGCGCGAGATGAAGAAGCTCGCCACCGAAGCGACGCGATCCACCGGCAGCCCTCTACCGAGCCTTTCCTCCAGAGCGGCCAGGTACGCCTCGGCGACCAGCGCGTAGGCATCCTTGGCGAAGAGGAGCGTGATATTGACGTTGATTCCCTCGGCGAGGAGCGTCCGAATCACCGGCAGACAGGTTCGAGTTCCCGGGACTTTGATCATCAGGTTGGCGCGGTCGACCTCTTTCCACAACCGTCGCGCCTCGGCAAGGGTTCCGGCGGGATCCTCGGCGAGCTCGGGCGAGACCTCGAGGCTGACGTAGCCGTCCTGGCAGTGCGTCCGGCGGTAGACCGCGGCGAGGAGGTCGGCGGCCCGGCGGATGTCGGCCACCGCGACCTCTTCGTAGATCGCTTCCGCCTGGCGCTCGCCGCGCGCCACGATCGCCTGGATCTGGGCGTCGTATTCGCGGCCGTGGGCGATCGCCTTCTCGAAGATCGCCGGATTCGAGGTCATGCCGCGCAGGTCGTCGTCCTGGATCAACCGCTCGACCGTGCCGTCCTCGAGCCAGCTCCTGCGGATGAAGTCGAGCCAGACCGACTGGCCGAGGCCGGCGAGCGCGTGGAGCGGGTTGCCTGCGGTCATGGTGAGTCTCCGGGAAAGTCCGTTCGGCGAGCCGGTCCTGGCGGGAGCCGGGGCGTGCGGTCGAAGCGGGACAGGAAGAGAATAGCGCGATACATTTGCCGCGATGAAGAGCCGTCTCCCAATCTCGCCCTCCAGCCCTTCGGAAGGCCTCTCTTTCGCTCGGTTCGCCTGGTTCGTCCTCGCCCTGAACCTCGCCGTCATCGTCTGGGGCGGCTTCGTTCGCGCCAGCGGCTCCGGCGCCGGCTGCGGAGCGCACTGGCCGCTTTGCAACGGCGTCGTCGTGCCGCAGGATCCGAAGATCGAGACCCTGATCGAGCTCGGGCACCGGCTGACCAGCGGCCTGGCACTCATCGCCGTCGTGGCGCTCGGCGTGCGCGCCCTGCGGCGCTACTCGAAGAAGTCCCTGGAAGAACGCTCGATGCGCCGGCTGGCCTGGTTGGCGATCCTGTTCATCTTCGGCGAGGCGGCGCTCGGAGCCGGTCTCGTGCTGCTCGAGTACGTCGGCCAGAACAGCTCGGGAGCGCGAGCGGTCTGGATGGCGGGACATCTGGTCAACACCTTCCTGCTGATCGCGATCCTGGCTCTGCTCGCCGAGCGATCCAGCAGTGGAGCCACCGACGAGAAGCTTCCAGTAAATGGGGTGCCCGTCGGCGCGACCGCGGGCCTTCCGCCGCGCTGGCTGAACTTTCTTTCCTTTACTGCGCTTCTTTTCACCGCCGTGACCGGCGCCATTGCCGCGCTTGGCGATACCCTCTTCCCGGCGACTTCGCTCGCCGAGGGCTTCGCTCAGGATCTCTCTCCGACCGCACATTTCCTGATTCAGCTGCGCGTCCTGCATCCGCTGGTGGCGATCGGGGCGGGAGTTCTCTGGATCCACCTGGCGCAGCGGATACGTGCAGCGGCCCCGGCAGGCGCTCGCGCCGGCTTCTGGGCGAGGTGGACGATTGCGTTCGTGCTGGCTCAGTTCGCGGTCGGGCTGCTGACGCTCGCGCTTCTCGCCCCTGTGGCGATGCAGCTTCTGCACCTCCTGGGTGCCGACCTGGTCTGGATCGCCGGCGTGCTGCTGGTCGACTCGACTCGACGGGGATCGCCAGCGGGATTCGCGCCGGCCTCCTAGGCTCCGATGGCGCCGGCCACGACCTCGCTCAGACGGCGGATTCCGACCTCGATCATCTCTGGCGTGCAGTAGGAGAAATTGAGACGCATCGAGCGCTCGCCCCGGCCGTCGGCGCTGGGGCCCGGGAAGAACGCCGACCCCGGCACGAAAACCACCTTCGACTTCACCGCCTCCTGCAGGATCGCCTGGGCACCGACCTTCTCGAGATCGCCGGCGGGCAGAGTCAGCCAGAGGAAGAGACCGCCCTCGGGGCGCGTCCACTCCACACCCTCCGGCATGTAGCGCTGCAGCGCGTCGAGCATCGCGTCGCGGCGGAGTCGGTAGAAATCACGCAGCACCCGTACGTGCTGATCGAGAAAACCACCACGCGCCGTCTCGTAGGCGACCATCTGGTTGAAGGTCGAGGTGTGCAGGTCAGCGCCCTGCTTGATCTGCACCAGACGGCCGATGACGTCGGTCGGGGCGACGACCCAGGCGATGCGCAGTCCCGGAGCGAGCGTCTTCGAGAGGCTCGAAAGGTAGATCACGCCACCGCGGAACCGGCCGCCCGCAGCCGCCTTGCCCGATCGTTCGCCGTGATACTCCGAGTCGATCTCGACCAGCGGGGGCTGGTGCTCTCCTTCGTAGCGCAGCTGGCCGTAAGGATCGTCCTCGAGAATCGGCACGCCGTAGTGACTGGCGAGCTCGACGACCCGGTTGCGCCGCGCCTCCGGCAGCGTCGTTCCGGCGGGATTGTGGAAATTGGGCAGCACGTAGAGGAACTTCGGGCCCGAGCGCAGCTCCTCCTCGAGCCTGTCCACCCGCAGACCCTCGCCGTCGAGCGGCACCGTGAGATAGCGCGCCTCGTAGGAGTTGAACGCCTGCAGGGCGCCGACGTAGGTCGGTGCTTCCACCAGCAGCCGGTCGCCGGAGTTGATCAGGAGCTTGCCGATGAGGTCGAGCGCCTGCTGCGAGCCCGAGGTGATGAGGACGTTCGCCGGAGTCACCCGGATGCCGTAGCGCTCCATGTGCCGCACGAGCAGCTCGCGCAGCGGCAGGTAGCCCTCGGTCGCGGAGTACTGCAGCGCCTGGTTCCCCTGCTCGGCGAGGACCTTCCGGCAGGCGGCGGCGACCTCCTGAACCGGGAACATCTGGGGCGCCGGCATCCCGCCGGCGAAGGAGATCACTTCCGGATCCTGGGTGTACTTCAGGAGCTCGCGGATGATCGAGCTGGTAAGCCCTTCGGTGCGCATCGCGAAGCGATCGCTCCAGGGCGTGTCGACGTATCCGTTGCTGCCGTTCGAGGTTGCAGGGGCCGCCAGGGCGGCCTCGGTCGTCGCAGTGATGGGCGTCACAGAAGCCTCCTCTTCCTGGCCGCATCTCGCAACTCTTCGCGGAAGTCGGGATGGGCGATCGAGATCAGCGCCTGCGCACGCTCGCGCAGGCACTTGCCGAACAGGCTGGCGATGCCGAACTCGGTCGCGACGTAGTGGACGTCGGCGCGCGAAGTGACGACGCCCGCGCCTTCGGCCAGGACGTCGACGATGCGCGAAACCGAGCCCTTCTGCGCCGTCGACGGCAACGCGATGATCGGTTTGCCGCCTTTCGAGCGCGCCGCGCCGCGGACGAAGTCGACCTGACCGCCGAAACCGGAGTAGATCCGCCTGCCGATCGAGTCGGACGAGACCTGGCCGGTGAGGTCGACCGCGATCGCCGAGTTGATCGCCACCATCTTGTCGTTCCTGGCGATGATCGTCGGGTCGTTGACGTAATCGCTGGGGTGGAACTCGACGAAAGGGTTGTTGTGCAGGAAGTCGAAGCTCTTCTTCGTGCCGAGAAGGAACGAGGCGATGATCTTGCCGCGGTGCAGCGTCTTCGCCTCGTTGGTGATGACGCCCTGCTCGAAGAGATCGATCAACCCGTCGGAGAACATCTCGGTGTGGATGCCGAGGTTGCGCTTCTGGGTGAGAAAGAGCAGCACGGCGTCCGGGATCTCGCCAATCCCCATCTGCAGGGTGGCGCCGTCCTCGATGAGCTCGGCGATGTGCGAACCGATGGCGCGCGACACCTCGCTCGGGCTTCCGGGCACCGGAAGCTCGACCGGCAGGCGGTCGATCTCGACGACCCGGGAGAGCTTCGAGACGTGGATGAAGCTGTCGCCCAGCGAACGCGGCATTTGGCGGTTGACGAGCGCGATCACCGTCGTCGCGCGCTCCGCCGCCGCCTTCGTGCACTCGACGCCGACGCCGTAGGAGCAGAACCCGTGATCGTCCGGCGGCGAGACGTGGATGAGCGCGACGTCGACCGGCTGGAGCCCCGAGTAGATGAGCCGCGGGATCTCCGAGAGAAAGATCGGCACGTAGTCGGCGCGGCCGTCGGCGACCGCGTCGCGGACGTTGGCGCCGGTGAAGACCGCCCGGTGGCGGAAGGAGCGCGCATGCTCGGGCGCAGCGTATTCCGCCTTGCCGAGGACCATGAGGTGCGTCACTTCGACCCCTTCGAGCTCGGCGGCGCGCGCCGTCATGGCGTGGGTGAGCTCGAGCGGCGAGTTGCAGCCGGCGTGCACCCAGACGTGGTCTCCCGAACGAATGACCTTCACCGCCTCGTCGGCGGACATCACCTTGCTGCGAAAAGCCTCGTTCCACTGCATCGTCAGTTTTCCTTCCCGCCGGTAGCAGCGGCCCCCGGCGTCCAGGGCGGTCCAAGAGTCAGCGCGAGGCCGTGAACTCGCGCGAGGGACGGATGCACGCAGGCGCCCTCGTGGAGGTAGACACCGCGCGCCAGGCGCGGATGATCGAGAGCCGCCGCCTCGATGCCATCGCGCGCCACAGCCGACAGGTAGGGCAGCTGAACACTGGTCAGCGCCAGCGTCGCCGAACGCGCCGCCACCGATGGCAGGTTCGGAACGCAGAAATGGACGATCCCGTCGACCGTGTAGGTCGGGTCGGGGAAGGAGGTCGGCCGCGAAGTCTCGAAGCAGCCGCCCATGTCGATCGAGAGGTCGAGGATCACGCTCTGCGGCCGCATGAGCGCCAGCATCTCGCGGCGCACGAGCAGGGGAGCGCGCTGTCCGTGCACTGCGGCGGCGGCGAGCACGACGTCGGCGAAGGCGATGGCCTTCTCGATGTTGGGCGGCGTCGAGAGCATGGTGGTCAGGCCCGGTCCGAGCGCCTCGCGGGCGCGGCGCAGCGGTTCGACCGCGACGTCGAGCATCGAAACCTGGGCGCCCAGACCCATGGCGGCGCGAGCTGCGCTGATACCGAGGACGCCGGCGCCGAGCACGACGAAGTGCGCCGGCGGGACGCCGGGCGCACCGCCGAGCAGGATGCCGCGCCCGCCCTGCCCCCGACCCGTATTGAGCAGCGCCCCGGCACCGAAGACCACGGCCAGTCCGCCGGCGATCTCCGACATCGAGGTGAGAATCGGCGCGTTGCCCTCGGAATCCTCGATCGCTTCGAGACCGACGGCGGTGACACCGCTCGTGAGGAGCTGCCCGATGTCCTCCGGGCGCGCCGCCGGGAGGCCCCAGAAAGCGAAGACGATCTGACCGGAGGGCAGGAGCCGGAACTCCTCGGCCCGCGGTGGATGGACGCAGGAGAGCAACTCGGGCCGCAGAAGTATCTCCATTCGGTCGAAGACGACGCGCGCGCCCGCGGCCTCGTAGAGACTGTCGGCGTGGCCGGCTTCGGCTCCGGCGCCGCTCTCGACGTACAGTTCGTGCCCCTCCTGAACCAGGGTGCGCACTCCGGACGGCGTGAGCGCGACCCGGCGCTCGTGGGCGTGGGTCTCCTTGGGTACTCCGATCCGCATCGCCGGTCTCCTTTCGAACCCGAACTCCGACAGTCGAAAGATACCCCCCAAGAGGCCGCCTTCCACCGTCCGGCGGGGTGGCGACACGGGACTCCGAAATCCCCCCTTTCCGCCTCCCGTACCCCTCCCCGACTGCGCCATACTCGCAAGCCATGGACTTCCGCCTGTCGCCCCGCGCCGAGAGCCTGCTGCAGCGCCTGCGTACTTTTCTTTCCGAGGAGGTCGAGCCGGTCGAGGCGGAGATCCTCGCGACCCGCGCCGGGAACTGCGCCGGGAACGCCGCCGGAGCCGACTGGCGGCTGTGGCGGGACTCTCCGCTCGTCGAGGGGCTAAAGGACCGGGCGCGCGCCGCCGGGCTCTGGAACCTCTTCCTCGCCGACCCGACGCTCGGCGCCGGCCTCTCCACCCTCGACTACGCCCCGCTTGCCGAGGCGATGGGCTGGAGCGCGCTCGCGCCCGAGCTCTTCAACTGCAACGCCCCCGACAGCGGCAACATGGAGGTGCTGCTCCACCATGGAACGGCAGCGCAGAAGGAGCGCTGGCTTCGGCCGCTGCTTTCGGGGGAGATCCGGTCCGCCTTCTGCATGAGCGAGCCCGGCGTCGCCTCCAGTGACCCGACGAACCTTGCCGCGACCATCGCTTTCGAGGGCGAGGAGCTGGTGCTCGACGGCCACAAGTGGTGGGCCACGGGCCTCGGCCATCCACGGTGCGAGCTCGGCCTCTTCGTCGGCGTCTCGAATCCGGCGGCCGATCGCCACCACCGGCACAGTCTCGCTCTCGTCCCCCTGGCGACGCCCGGCGTCCGGATCCTCCGCATGCTCCCCTGCTTCGGTGACTACGATCCGCCCGCCGGCCATGGCGAGCTCGTGTTCGACCGCGTGCGGGTGCCGCGCTCCGCCCTCGTCGGCGAACCCGGACAGGGCTTCGCGATCGCTCAGGGACGGCTCGGACCGGGACGTGTTCACCACTGCATGCGCGCCATCGGCGCCGCGGAGCGGGCGTTGTCGCTGATGGTGCGCCGCAGTCGCGAGCGGACCGCTTTCGGGAAGCCGCTCGCCGACCTCGGCGGCAACCGCGAGCGCCTCGCCGACCTGCGGATCGCGATCGACGGCGCGCGCCTCCAGGTCCTGCACGCCGCGTGGAAGATGGACCAGGAGGGCGGCGCGGGCCGGGCCCGGGGCGAGATCTCGGCGATCAAGATCGTCGTCCCAGCGATGCTGCAGAAGGTCGCGGACGAAGCGATCCAGCTCTTCGGCGGCGCCGGACTGACCAGCGATCTGCCGCTCACCGCCTGCTTCGCAATGGCGCGGGCCCTGCGCATTGCCGACGGCCCGGACGCGGTCCACCGCGAGCTGATCGCCCGGCTCGAGCTGCGCAAGTACGAGCCGCCGGTGGCGCCCGCGGCGCAGAGCTGAGGCGGTCCGCGCATGGCAGCGCGCCCGGCGGCGAGCGGAGGCGATGGGGGCCGGCGCGACGGCGACCTCGACGAAGCGGCGATCGCGCGCCTCGCGGCGTGGCTGAAGGAGCGGATTCCGGCGCTCGGCGCGAGCACCCTCCCCGAGGTGACGCGCTATGCCGGGGGCGCTTCGAACTGGACCTACCTCCTGCGCTATCCGGAGCTCGACCTCGTGCTCCGGCGGCCGCCATCCGGGACCAAGGCGAAATCCGCCCACGACATGGCGCGCGAATCGCGGATCCTGGAACGCCTCGCGCCGCACTACCCGCTCGTCCCCGAGGCCCTCGCCTACTGCGCCGATCCGGAGGTGCTGGGCTCGGATTTCTACGTCATGCGGCGGATCGACGGGATCATCCTGCGCAGGAATCCGCCACCCGGCCTGGATCTCGCGCCCGAGGAGGCCCGAAAGCTCTGCCTCCACTTTGTCGACGCCCTGGTCGCGCTGCACCGCATCGACCCGAAAGCGGCCGGCCTCGAGGAGCTCGGCAGGGGCAGCGGCTATGCCCGGCGCCAGGTCGCCGGCTGGACCGAGCGCTACCGCAAAGCGCACACCGGCAACGTCCCGCGCGCCCGAAAGGTCATCGACTGGCTGCAGGCAAACGCCCCGACGGATGCGGGAAGTTGCGTCATCCACAACGATTTCCGCCTCGACAACGTCGTTCTCGACCCCCAAGACCCTACCCACATCGTCGGCGTCCTCGACTGGGAGATGGCGACGGTCGGCGACCCGCTGATGGATCTCGCCGGCGCCCTCGCCTACTGGGTCGAGGCCGGCGACGACCCGCTGTTCCGCGCCCTGCGCCGTCAGCCGACCCACCTGGCCGGGATGCTCACCCGACGGGAGATCGTCGAGGCCTACTGCCGCGGGATGGGGATCCCCGCGATCCCTGCGGCGGACTGGATCTTCTACGAGGTCTTCGGCCTCTTCCGTCTCGCCGCGATCGCCCAGCAGATCTACCTGCGCTACCACCGGAGAGAGACCCGCAACCCGGACTTCCGCCATTTCTGGCTCTACGTGCACTACCTCGTCTGGCGCTGCCAGCGGATCCTCCGGCGGAGCGGCGCGTGAACGCCGCCGCGGCGTGGCAGAGGCAGATGGAGACGGCGAGAACAGAGGAAAAAGCCTCGGTAAAGGAAAAGATCCTCAACCTGGCGTTGTATGAAGCCGGCTGGTTCGCTTGCGTTCTTGGCGCCGCCTGGGGCCAGGGTGGCACGGGCGCCGCCCTGGCGGGGACCCTGCTCCTGATTCACCTTGCCATCGCCAGAGACAGGTCCAGCGAAGTGAAGATCGCCGCGCTTTGCGGCGCCGTCGGCTTCGTTCTGGACAGCACACAATCGTTGACGGGACGTCTTTCCTTTACCGGTCCTTTGCTTCTCCCTGCCGGGGCCGGGGCGATCGCACCGGTCTGGGTGCTGATGCTCTGGCTGCAGTTGGGGACGACGCTGCGCTTCTCGCTCGGTTGGCTGTCGCAGCGCTACATTCTGGCCGCAATGCTCGGTGCAGCCGGGGGCCCACTCGCTTTTCTGGCCGGGGAGCGTTTGGGCGCGGCCACCTGGGGCGAGCCGCGCTGGCTGACGGCGCTGTCGCTCGCTGTCGTCTGGGGAATGGCGACGCCGCTCATCGTCTTCGCTGCCGACCGGATCGGTGCCGGGCGGCCGGCAGGCTACAGCCGGCTGCGTTAGCTGTCGCGCTATCTTCGGGGCATGACCGGATCCGCGCCCTCCCCAGGAACCGTCTACCGGGAACGCGCGGTCGCCGCCGCGGCTGCGGAGAGCGCGACCACCGCGCTGTCGTCGCGCATCTCCTGGGCGCGCTTCGGCGCCTTCCTCCTGATGGTCGTCGGCGGCGGTTTCGGCGTCGCTGGATTGGGCTCCGGCCGCCTCACCCCCTGGATCGTCTGCGGCACCGGCCTGGTGGCCCTCGCCGGCCTGATCTCCTGGCACGAGCGCGTGATCCGGCGCGAGCGTGCCCTGGCCGCCCGGCGGATCGTCAACGAGCAGGCGGTTGCCCGGCTCGAGCGCCGGTTCGACGATCTCGCCGAGCGCTCCTTTCCCGACTCCGCGGCAGGCCTGCCCACCGCCAGGGACCTGAACCTCTTCGGACCGGGCTCGGTCGCCCAATGGCTCGGCGCGGTCGCAACGCCCTCGGGGCGAGAAACGCTGGCGGCCTGGCTGACGGAAGGCAAGAGCCCGGCAGTGGATGTCGTGGCGCGCCAGGACGCCGTGAGCGAGCTCGCGCCGGAGATCGAATTTCGGCAGGATCTCGAGGTGGCGGCGATGCCCCTCGCCGCAACATCGACTGCGACGACGCGCTTCATCGAATGGGCGGAGGGCACCCCCTACGCCGAACGCCACCCGCACCTGCGCCTCGCGGGCAGGGTTTCCGCGCTCGCCAGCCTCGCGGCGTTCCTGCTGGCCATGACCGGGGTCGTGCCGATCCATCTCTGGCTCTTCTTCCTGGTCGCGAACTACGCCTGGACCTGGTCGGTTCGACGCTCACTCGCGGCGGAGATGGAGCGCATGTCGGCGCGCGAAGGGGCGTTTTCGGGTTACGCCAACCTGCTCCAGCGGATGGCGGCGCGCGACTTCGCCGCACCGGGCCTCGTCGCCATCCGGGCGCGTCTCGAAGCCTCGGGTCTGGATGCGGCGGCGGAGCTCGGCAGGCTCCACCGTCTCTCCGAGCTCTCCGATGTGCGCCATTCGAGCGTCCACACCCTCCTCCAGGCGGCGATGGCCTGGGACCTCCTGCTGCTCGAGCGGGTGGGGGCCTGGCAGCGCCGCGCCGGCCGGTTCGTCGGCGAGTGGCTCGCGGCGGCCGGCGAGCTCGAGGTGCTGGCGGCGTTCGGGGGCGTCCGCTTCGATCATCCGGACTGGGTCTTCGCCGAGATCGATCCGGCCGCGGACCGTCTGACGGCCCGGGGACTCGGGCACCCGCTTCTTTCCGACGCCGCGCGCGTCGGCAACGACGTTGAGGTCGGACCGCGCGGGCGGCTTCTCCTGGTCACCGGCTCGAACATGTCGGGCAAGAGCACGCTCCTGCGAGCGATCGGGGTGAACGCGTCGCTCGCGCAGGCAGGGGCGCCGGTCTGCGCCCGGGCGCTGCGCATGCCGCCACTGGTCGTCGAGACCAGCGGACGGATCGACGATTCGCTCCTCGAAGGGGTATCGTACTTTCTCGCCGAGCTCCAGCGCCTGCAGGCGATCGTGGCGCGAGCCGCGGCAGCGCAGCGCGCCGGATCGCCCCCCGTCCTCTTCCTGCTCGACGAGATCCTGCGCGGCACAAACAGCGAAGAGCGCCGCGTCGCCGTGGCGAAGATCGTCGAGCGTCTCCTCGGCTCGGGGGCGATCGGCGCCGTGTCGACCCACGATCTCGAGATCGCGCGCGTCCCGGCGATCGCCGACCGGCTCGCGAACGTCCACTTTCGCGAAACCCTGGAAGAGGGGCCGGAGGGTCCCACCATGAGCTTCGACTACCGTCTCCGCGAAGGTCTCGCGACGACGACGAACGCGCTCGTGCTGCTGCGCCTGGTCGGGCTCGACGCCCCACCCGACAGGCCGGGGAACTAACCCGGACGGCCGCGTAGAATCCTCCCTGGGCGTGCGCAGCGCCCACAACAGACAGGAGCGAGCGATGCCTTCCTCCAAGCTGGACGATCACGCGGCTGCCGGGCTCGAGGGAATGGACCACGAGCACGCCGTCGAGATGCAGATGGTGCGGGCGCTGGAGGCGGCTCTCGCCGCGGGCGATCGGGCCAAGGTGCTCGTGCTGATGGACCAGCTGGAGATCTTCGCCAACGCCCACTTCCTCGCCGAGCAGCATCTGATGCGGCTGCACGCCTACCCGGGATTCGAGTCCCACGAGGTCGAGCACGACCGCCTGATCGCCGAGCTGCGCGAGCTCTCGACCCGGATCCTCGGTCATCCGGACGAAGGAGCGGCTGCGAGCGTCGAAGCTCTCGAGCAGTGGCTGCTGACCCACATCCACACCGAGGACGAAGCGCTGGCCGAGTTCCTGCGCGGCAAGGGCAGCGTCTAGCGGCTAGAGCGCAGTCGCCGTCCAGGCGACCGTCGTGCCGGACTCGAGACCGTCGGCGAAGATCGCCGTCCCGGGAGCGCGGCGTCCCGGGAAGATCGTGAGACGCAGCAGCGGACTGACCGCGAAGCCACCCGCGGCCGCCGGATCGGTGACGTACCAGCGTCCGAACCAACTCGTGCCGTAGAGCGCAAGGTCCGACGGAATCGGCAGACTCACCGAGCCCCAGCCGCCGGTGGCCCCGGCGCCGGAGAGCGTCACCTCTTCCCGGGCGAAGGCCGCGCCCGGAGGCGGCGTGAGGCCCGGATCGCTGTCGTCGATCGCCAGCACCGCGGTCGCGCCGCCGAGCGCGGCCCAGACGCCGACCGTGCAGCCGGGACTGCCGGCGAAGGCCGGCTCGAGCGCGACGACCCGCGGCTCGACGCCTCCGCCGCCGGGGATGCCGACGCCCTCGACGAAAGGAATCCGGTCGCCCTCGGAGTAGAGCCGCGGCCGGTCGAAGGGCGCGCTTTCGGAGGCGGCCCGTGGATCGGTGAGCGGACGGGTCATGAAGGCGAGCAGCGCCGCCTTCTCCTGAGGCAACAGGTTGAGCGGGACGATGAGCGGGTTCTTGTTCGGAGCGTCGAAGTCGCCGCCGCGATCGTAGAAGTCGACCACGTCGGAGAGCGTCGCGATCTCGCCGTTGTGCATGTAGGGAGCCCGCAAGGCGACGTTGCGCAGCGTTGGCGTCCGCATCGCTCCGCGGTCGCCGATGTTGCCGGTCTCGGCGAAGCGTCCGAGATCCTCCTGCACCGGGCGGACGCCGGTGTAGAAGAAGGCGTCGTTCGACAGCAAGGCGCCGCCGTGACAGACGGCGCAGTTGCGGTTGGCGAAGACCGCCCGGCCCTGCTGCTCGAGAGGCGTCAGCGCAGGGCCACCCGAGAGTGCCACGTCGAGAGGCGTCTCGTTCGACACCAGCGTGCGCTCGTAGCTCGCGATGGCCATGGCGATTCGCGTCGGAGAGATCTCCGGCGTGCCGAACGCCGAGGCGAAGAGCTCCGGGTAGGATCGCCCGCCGATTCCGTCCTCGAGCGCCGGCGGCAGCGACTCGGCGAGAGCGAGCGGCGCCGCGGACTGAAGGCGCGAGACCACTTCGCTCCACTCGCGGGCGCCGTGCGCCATCTCGGTGGAATTGAGAATCGGGACCAGAGCCTGGGACTCGAGTGCCGCGCCAGAGGCGAGCACGACCTCGAGGGTCTCCGGGTCGACCAGAGCGCCGCCGGCGCGGCCATCCCAGAACAGGCTCGGCGCATAGCCGGCTTCGCTCGCCGGGCGCCCTCGCCGTCCAGTCGCCTGCTCGAGGATGCCGAAATCGGGATGGTCGACGTAGGTGCCATCGGCGAGGCTCTGCGGGACTCCAGGCGAACCGAGGACGTCGTCCGGAGTCTCGAACAGGCCGTCCGCGCCGGGGTGGAGCGCCAGCGGACTCGAGGCGGTGCGCGGATCCGAGGCGCCCGCCGCCGGGATGTGGCAGGTGCCGCAAGCGACCGTCCGGGTCGACGAGAGCTGCTCCTCCCAGAAGAGCGCCTTGCCGAGGAGGATCTTTTCGGGGGTCAACGGGTTTCCCGCCGGCGCCGGCGGCGGCTGCAACGGTCCCGGCGGAGGCGGGGGGGGCGGCGGTCCCTGCGCGGCGACCGCGCCGCTCAGCGCACCCGCGACCACGAGGAGCGCGAGGACCCTCTGCAACGGCGCAGTCGAAAGGAATGTGCGTGGCAGTCGCAGGTTCATTGGGCTTCCTCCCAGACTCAGCAAAAAAGACCAGTGAATGACGGTTGACCGTTGACGTACTGCAGCTATCAACACGCGGTCTTGCGATTTCCTGCGGCAGCGTGTTCCGCCGTCCGCGACTCGCTAAAATGATCCCCGCCGCCCGATGCGCCCTCGAGCCTCCATGAACTTGCTCCTCGCCGCCGGGCTCGTCCTCGAGGCCTGTGGCGACACTCCGCAGCGGCGGGCAACTCCTCGACCCGGCGCCGCGGAGTTCTCCCATGCGCCACGGAAAGTCGGCGAGCTTGCCGGGCGGGCGCAGGCAGAACCTCCGATCCTCTTCATCGGTCTCGACGGCGCCGACTGGCAGCAGCTCGAGCCGCTCCTGGCAAAGGGGGCGATGCCCCATCTTGCCCAGCTCCGTGCCGCGTCGGCCTGGGGCGAGCTCGCGTCGGAAACGCCGGCGCTGTCGCCTCTGCTGTGGACGTCGATGCTCACCGGCGTCTCGCCGGTCGAGCACGGCATCCTCGATTTCAGCCGGTTCGCCCCCGGCTCCGGGCTGCGCGAACCGATCGGCAGTGAAGACCGGCGCGCCCCGGCGATCTGGAACGCTCTCACCTGGGCCGGCAAGCGGGTCGGTCTGCTGGGACTCTGGGCGACTCATCCGGCGGAGCCGGTGGACGGCATTGTGGTCTCGGACCGGCTCTTCGGATTCCTGAACGTCGAAAGCGAGCCGCCCGGAGGCGCCATCTACCCGGAGACGCAGGCGGGCTGGGCAAGAGCCCGGCTCGCGACCGTCGAAGCCGAGACGGGATTCGCGGCCTTGCGCGCCTATCTGCCCTGGCTGACCGAGGAGGAGTATCGCGCGCGCTCCGGCGCGGCCCGTGCCTACGACCATCCGGTCTCGGCGCTGCGACGGATTCTGGTCGAGACGCGACTCTACGGCGGCATGGCCGAGTCGCTGCTCGCCGGCGCCCCCGCTCTCGACCTCACTCTGGTTTACCTTCAGGGGACCGATTCGATCGGCCACGTCTTCGCGCCGTTCGCGCCGCCGCGCCAGCCGGAGGTGTCGGAGGTCGATTTCGCGCGCTATCGCGACGTGCCCGAGCGCTACTTCCGGGAAGTCGACGCCCTCCTCGGGCGCCTGCTCGCCCTCGCCGACAAGACCGGCTCGAACGTCGTCGTCGCGTCGGACCACGGATTCCTCTGGACCGAGGGACGGCCCGATCGCTGGGCGAGCTCGGACACCCGGACGGCGGCCCGCTGGCACCGCAGCCAGGGGATCTGGATGGTCCGCGCCCCGGGCGTCGCGCCCGGGCGCGCCGTCGACGGCAGATTGCGGCAGGTCTTCCCCACGCTCCTCGCGCTTGCCGGTCTGCCGGCCGCGGCGCTGGCCGAGTCGCAGGCGCTCGGCGCCATCCCGCCGCCGTCAGCTCCCGCCTTCGACTATGCCCGCGTTTACGGCGAGCTCGCCGCGCGCGTGGAGCGGTCGAGACCGGACGACGCCCGCGACTTCGCGGAGGCCTCCGAAGCGATCGCGAAACTCCAGGCGCTGGGTTACATCGGCAGCGGCGAAGCCGTCCGGGCGAGCGCCTCCGCCCTCGCCGCAGGCGGACCCGACGCCACGCGCACCGCGAGCTCCTGGAACAACGAGGGGATCGTGCTGCGCGGCGAGCGCGGCTCCCGGAGCGAGGCCCGAGCGCGCGCAGCCTTCGAAAGGGCGATCGAGCTCGAGCCCAATCTCGCCTCGGCGCTCTGGAACCTCTCCGAGCTCCTTCTCGCGGCCGGCGAGACCGGGCGATCGGACGAGCTGCTGGCGCGCGCCATCGCCAACGGTCTGCCCGACGGCGCCCGGCTCGTGATCGCCCGGGCGATCGTCCGCGAGCGCGCCGGCGCGATCGACCAGGGATTGGCGCTCCTCGACCGGGCGATCGCCGTCGCCCCCGAAGAGGCCCAACTCTGGCTCTTCCGCGGCCGCTACCGCGTCCAGACCGGCGACTGCGCGGATGCGGTCCAGGACCTCGCGCGCGCCGCGGAGCTCGCCCCGGACGAGTCCGACGTCTTCGCCACCGCCGCCCTCGCCCATCTCTGCGCCGGCGATCGATCAGGAGCGATCACCGCCCTGCGCCGCGCCCTCGACCTCGCCCCGGACGAACCCCGCCTGCGATCGCTGCTCTCCGAATTGCAGTCCGCCGACTGACCCCGCAACCCGGCAGCCTTCGAAGCAGGCTCGGTTTGACTTCGCAGGCCGAATGGAGGTCGCGACCGAGACCGAGATGGCGGCCGCAACCGCGGTGGCCATCTGGCGCGACGCGCCGGTGAGCGCTCCGGTCGACTGGGAGGCGATCCACGCCATCAACGCTCCCCAGGGTCTCTCCTACACCAACTGTTCCTCGGGCCAGCAGAGCACGGTCACGACCGCAGTCGGCAACGCCACGACCTATGCCACCGGCTCCAAGAACTACCTTCTCGGCAAGACCTACTCGACCGTCGGCCCGCGTTACACCACCTGGTTCGGCGCCAAGAACAGCTCGCGATTCAACACCGCCAAGAGCCACTACACCTCGATCGAGAACGCCTTCCTGACCAAGCCGGTGGTCGTCGACTGCGGCTGCACCGACGACTACTACGCCTACGTCTATCCCACCCAGCCCTACAAGATCTACGTCTGCAACGCCTTCTGGTCGGCCCCGGCCACCGGCACGGACTCGAAGGCCGGCACGCTGGTGCACGAGATGTCGCACTTCAACGCCGTCGCCGGCACCGACGACTGGGCCTATGGCCAGACCGCCTGCAAGAGCCTGGCGACCCGTTCACCCAAGAAGGCGATCGACAATGCCGACAGCCACGAGTATTTCTCCGAGAACACGCCATCCCTGAACTGATGAACTGACGCGCCTGCCTTCCGACCCGAACCGCCGGCCCGGAGCTCCCGGACCGGCGGTTTTTCATTGCATGCGCAAGAGTCGGCTCCCGCCAGAGTCAGGGAAGCGGTCGAAGCGGAGTCACCTGACGCAGGAGCACAGCGACGTCCATCCGATCACCGACGGCCTGCACGGCCGAGCCCAGGGATTGCCCGCCGTCAAGGCCCTTCGCCGCTCCGGCGACATCGAACAGAAGGTCCGTTTCGAGCTGCGTCGCCAATTGCGAGGCGAGAGGCAGGCGGTCGCGATCTTCGATCGCGTAGAGCTCGAGTGGCGTGCCTGGCCCGGAAGTGCGCGGATCGCCGAAGTACCGGTAGTGCCCAGCGAGCGCGAGAAGTGAGACCGTGCGGTACCGATTACCGAGCTCGATAGCGAGAAAGCCTCCCATGCGCTCGCTGATTCGCTCGGTATGCACGGTATGGGCGAGAACCAGGACTCGCGAGCCCGGATATCCCGAGCGTTGCAGCCAAGCGACGTTCCGGGCCAGGAATCGGTCGCGGTTCGGCTCGGCGAGAACCCTCCATTCGACCGCCTGACGCACCGCCAACGCCAGCTGATGCAGCCACTTCGAAGCCTCGGACGAGACTTCACCGGCATGCCTCTCGAGGCTCTCCCGCAGGAGCTCCTCCGCCTCTCCCAGGGCCGACATCGCACGGTCGACTCCGGGATCGCACTCGACCTGCAACGCCGGTGCGCCGTCGAGACTCGGATCTTGCACCTGAGTTGCCCGGTAGTCCTGCACCTGAAGCGTGGGAAAGAGGAGAGGCGCGACTGCAGCACTGGCGAGCGAAACGGCCGTCGCTTCCGTCGCTCCTGCTGGACGGACCTCGAGACCGTGGAACCAGACGGTGCCATTGCCACGATGGAAGACCGAGATTCGAAGCTGCTTCGCGGTCGTCGCCAACGGATAGTCGATCTCGACCGATGTCCAGCCGTCCTCGATTTCCATGGGCGAGAGCACTTTCGTCGCGCGGTCGGCTTCGACACCATCGGCGTTCGTTCCCTGCACGGTGAGCCCGACCTGCCCGAACGTGACTCCGCGCCCGCGAAGCGACACGGCGACACGAACGGCTTCCGGAGGCTCGCCTGTGGGGCGCGGCCACGAGACGCTCGCCGTCATCCCCGAGACATTGGGAAAGATGCCGAAACCACCAAGTGCGAGGACCTCGCCGTACAGCGGCACGAGCGCCTCCGCAGCTCGCGCGTCGATGGCGCGGAGCCGCTCGACGATGGCCGCAGTCGCGAGGTCGGGCTGCTTCATGTCGAAGCCGGCGATATGGACCGGTCGGGTCGCGGTCTGGTTGTGGGCCCTCATCCAGTGCAGGAGGTCGAGCAACGCTTCGTCGTAGAAGATCGCCGACCACCAACGCGAAGCGAGGATGGCATCGAGGTCCGAGCGCTGCCCCTGGACGTACTGGTCCAGCATCGCTGCATGCGTCTGATCGATCTCGAGCGCATACACGTCGAAGGCCCCACGATCAGCGAGCTCCTCGAACAGGCGATGCCCGAAGCGGTGAAAGTCATGGACTCCATGGAGACTCTCGCCCAGCCCCACGACCCGCGCGTCCCCCAGCCAACGGCGCAACGCATCGAGGTCCCGTACGCCGTCGCCACCGGCGCCGCCGGGTTCCGTGGAGAGGAGTGGCTGAAGGAAGGTCAGGGCTTCCGCCGCGTGTCTTTCTGACGGGGAGTCGACCACGCCGGCCACCGTAGGTGCGCGTGGGATCCGCTCCTGCGAGGCCACGCAGCCAACCGACAACAAGGCCGCCAGACTCAAGGGGAGAATCCGTCGGCGTCCCTGGTTCTGCATCGCCCAAGCATAGCCGGCAGTCCCCTTGATACGCTCTGCCGACCATGACCCTGCCCCGCTTCGCCGCCAGCTCCTACGACTTCACCGAGTACGTCCCGGCGCGCAACTGGATCGGCGGAGCCTGGCGCGAGGCGGCGGGAACGCCGGCCTCGCAGCCGGTGCCGAATCCACGCTGGGGACGGCCGATGTCCACCGTGCAGCTCTCGGGCGCCGCCGATGTCGACGCCGCGGTCGCCGCCGCCCGGGCGGCATTCCCGGCCTGGCGCGACCTGCCGATCCGCGATCGCGCCCAGGTCCTCTACCGGACGCGCGAGCTCCTGATGCGCGATCTCGTCGAGCTCTCCTGGCTGGTATCGCACGAGAACGGCAAGATCTACAGTGAGGCCGAAGCCGAGGTCCTGAAGGCGATCGAGTGCCTCGAGTACGGCTGTTCGCTGCCCAACCTCGCGACGGGCAGTGAGCTCGAGGTCAGCCGCGGCGTCACCTGTGGCCTGACCTACGAGCCGCTCGGCGTCGTCGCCGGGGTGGTGCCGTTCAACTTCCCTCTGATGGTGCCGATGTGGATGCTGCCGCAAGCGCTGGTGGGAGGAAACGCGTTCCTCCTCAAGCCCTCCGAGCGCGTGCCGCTCTCCGCGATGCGCCTGGCCGAGCTCTTCGCCGAAGCGGGTCTGCCGGCGGGCATCTTCTCGCTCGTCCAGGGGGGCCGGGAGACGGTGGAGGCCCTCTGCGACCACCCCGGGATCGAGGCGCTGGGTTTCGTCGGTTCGACCCGGGTGGCGCGCGCGGTCTATGCGCGGGCCTGCGCCGCGGGCAAACGCGCACTCTGCCTCGGCGGAGCGAAGAATCACCTCATTCTCGTCCCCGACGCCGATCCGGATGTCGCGGTCGAGAACATTGTCGCCTCGTTCACCGGCTGCGCCGGCCAGCGTTGCATGGCCGCTTCGGTGCTGCTCGCCGTCGGCGAGCCGGCGGAGATCGATCCGCTCCTCGGACGGATCGCGAAGCGCGCTGCCGCCATCCGTCTCGGCAGCGAGATGGGTCCGGTCGCGACCGCCGCCGCCGCCGAGAGGATCACGAAAGCCATCGCGAACGCGGCAGCGAACGGCGCGCGGGTGGTCGTCGACGGACGCGGCAGGCTACCGGACGGGGCGGAGGGGGCTGTAGGGGCCGAACGAGTGGGTCCGGCCGCCGGCTGGTGGGTGGGACCGACGATTCTCGACGGCGTCGACCCGGCTTCGGAGGCCGGTTGCGAGGAGATTTTCGGGCCGGTGCTCTCCGTCGTTCGGGTCGCCACTCTCGACGAGGCCCTGCGCATCGAAGGCGCCAACCCCTACGGCAACGCCGCCACCGTCTACACCACTTCGGGCGACGTTGCCCGCCGCGTCATGGGGTCGGCTGAGGCCGGCATGTGCGGCGTCAACGTCGGCGTGCCGGTGCCGCGCGAGCCGTTCGGGTTCGGCGGCTGGAACGACTCCTGCTTCGGGCACGGCAACATCACCGGTTGGGACGGCTACCGCTTCTGGACCCGGCAGCGCAAGATCACCACCAAATGGGCGTTGCAGCGCGACGCCAACTGGATGAGCTGACCCCTTCTTCAGCCAGAGGCAAGGAGTAGAACGATGGATGGACGCGAGATCGTCGAACTCTGTCTCAAGCACACGATGTATTCGTGGTCGGCGACGGGAGCGGTGCAGCCGCTGCCGATCGTCTCCGCCTCCGGCATCTACATGTACACCGCCGACGGACAGCGCATCCTCGACTTCAACAGCCAGTTGATGAGCGTCAACATCGGCCACTCGCACCCGAAGGTGGTCGCGGCGATGAAAAAGGCCTGCGAGGGCCTCCTCTTCGCTCATCCGGGCACCGCAACCGAGCCGCGGGCGCGGCTGTCGCGGCGACTCGCCGAGCTCACTCCCGGCGACCTCGACGTGTTCTTCTACACCCTGGGCGGCGCCGAGGCCAACGAGAACGCCATCCGGGCCGCGAAGATGTTCACCGGCCGGCAGAAGATCCTGGCGCGTTACCGCAGCTATCACGGCGGCACCAACGCCACGCTGCAACTGACCGGCGATCCGCGCCGCTGGGCCAACGAACCGGGAATGCCGGGCGTCGTGCGGGTGATGGATCCGTGGCCCTACAAGTACTCGTTCGGCGAAGATCCGGCCACGATCACCCGCAACAATCTGACCTACCTCGAGGAGGTCATCGACTACGAAGGCCCGCACACCATCGCGGCGATGATCGTCGAGAGTGTGACCGGCACGAACGGCATCCTGATCCCGCCCCCGGGCTACATGCAGGGCCTTCGCAACCTCCTCACGCGACATGGCATCCTGCTGATCTGCGACGAGGTGATGGCCGGGCTCGGACGGACGGGAAAGCTGTTCGCCTTCGAGCACGATGGCGTCCAACCCGACATCGTGACCATGGCGAAAGGACTCACCTCCTCGTACGTGCCGCTCGGCGCGATGGCGGTCTCGACGCCGATCGCCGAGTATTTCAAGACGAACGTCTTCTACGGCGGCCTGACCTACAACGCCCACCCTTTCTGCCTCGCGGTCGCCGAGGCTGTGCTCGAGGTGATGCTCGGCGAGGGCATGGTCGAGAATGCCGCCCGTCTCGAGCCGGTCATGCGCGGAGAGATGGAGAATCTCGCGCGCCGGCATCCGTCCGTGCTCGCACATCGGAACATCGGCCTCTTCGGCATCGTCGAGCTGCGCAAGGATGCGCAGGGCACGCCCCTCGCCCCCTACAACGGCAGCCACCCGGCGATGGCGAAGTTCAACCGCGCGCTGCTCGACGCCGGCCTCTACACGGTCTGCCGCTGGAACACCTTCATGACCAACCCGCCGCTCTGCATCACGGAGGCCGAGCTGCGAGAGGGCTTCGCCATCCTCGACCGCCACCTTCACCTGATCGACGAGGTCTTCGAGGGTTGACGCGGCCCGCCTTCGCCCGGGCGCCGGCAGCGGGCTACGGTCCGAGGTACCAGCCCCAGGGCTCGCGCGACTCGTAGGTCGTCATCTGCTTGACCTCGAGGTAGTTCGCCAGGCCCCATTCACCGAGCTCGCGGCCGATGCCGCTCTGCTTCATGCCGCCCCACGGCGCCTGGCTGAAGGTCGGCTGCGAGCAGTTGATCCAGACGATACCGGCGCGGAACTTCCGGGCCACCCGGCGGCAGCGCTCGAGATCGGCGGACATGACCGCCGCTGCGAGGCCGAATGGCGAGTCGTTGGCGAGCCGCACGGCCTCTTCCTCTTCCCTGAAGGTCCGCACGGCGAGCACCGGGCCGAAGATCTCCTCCCGCCACAGCTCCGACTCGACCGGCACGTCGGCGAAGATCGTCGGCTCGAGAAAGTAGCCGCGGTCGAGTCCCGGCGGACGCCCTCCGCCGGTCACGAGCGTGAGCTTCTCGGCGCGCGCCCGGTCGATGAATCCCAGGACCTTCTCGTGCTGGCCGCGCGACACGAGGGGCCCGAGGAGGGTGCCAGCGGCGAGCCCGTCGCCGATCGGTATCCTCTTCGCCGCTTCGCAGAGCCGATCGAGCAGACGCGGCGCGAGGCGTTCTTCGACCAGCAACCGCGAGGTCGCACTGCACACCTGCCCCTGGTTCCAGAAGATGCCGAACATCACCCACTCGACCGCCGCTTCGACGTCGGCGTCGGCGAAGACGATGAACGGCGACTTGCCGCCGAGCTCGAGGGAGACGTTCTTCACCTCCTGCGCGGCGGCCATCATCACTTTCCGGCCGGTCGGCACCGAACCGGTGAAGGCGACCTTGTCGACCAGCGGGTGCAGGGCGAGCGGCTCGCCGGCCTCGCGGCCCGTCCCGGAAACGACATTGAGGACGCCCGGCGGCAGGCCGACCTCTTCGGCGATCGCTCCCAGCTCGAGGGCCGTGAGCGGAGTGAGCTCGGACGGCTTCAGCACTACGGTGGCGCCCGCCGCGAGCGCCGGAGCGACCTTCCAGGCCGCCATGAGGAGCGGGTAGTTCCAGGGGATGATCTGGCCGGCGACGCCCACCGGCTCGAGGCGAACCTGCGAGGTGAAGCGTGCGTCGGGCAGCGGCAAGGGCGTCTCTTGCCGGCCGTCGAGCTCCTCGGCGAGATCGGCGTACATCGAAAAGCAGCCGGCGGCGTCGTCGAGGTCCCAGAGCGCCTCCGGCAGCGGCTTGCCGTTATCCTGAACCTCGAGCCGCGCAAGCTCCTCTCGGCGGAAAGAAATCCGGTCCGCGATGGCGCGCAGAAGGACGGCGCGGTGGGCGCCGCTCGTCGCCCCCCAGCCGGCCTCGAAAGCCCTGCGGGCGGCAACCACGGCGCGATCGACATCCGGCGCCGTCCCCGCCGGCGCGCGATGCAGGAGCTCGCCAGTGGCCGGATTCTCGACATCGAGAGTCCCGCCCGCCGCCGGTTTCTGCCACTTGCCGTCGATGTAGAGCTCGTCGCGCATGCGAACCTCCCGGACTGAAGAAACGGACCCCTGCAGACCCAAGCGAAGAAGCTACCACTCAGCCCCGCGTCGAGCGCCCGGATGTGCTACTTTTTCTGGCCGGCTTCCGATGACTCGACCTACCAGAACAGGCAACCCAGCGGGCGACGCCCTGCTCCGACCGTTCCGCTTCCAGGAGCTCGAGGTCGGGGCAGCCGAATCCACCACGGCAGCGCAGGTGCGCGGCGGCGGAGGCTGCGATGTCTTGTTGGCGCTCGATTTCGACGGCACGTCGTCGCTGACGCTCGATGCGACGCTGGCCGCGGCGAAGCAACGGATCAGGGACGGCGGCGTCCTGCTCCTGGGCCTCTCCAATCGCTTCGGACTTCGCTTCTGGTCGGGCTCCCCCGAGCCCGGTAGCGGGACCCTCTTCACGACGCTCGCCGGCCGCGGAACGCCGCCGAACGCCCGTGCCGTGAGCGCTCCGCTCTTCGCGTCGCGGCGCGAGCTGTCGCAAGCCCTCACCCGCGCCGGCTTCGCGGTTCTCGAGTGGTTCCTCGCCGCGCCCGATCCAGATGCGAGCGGGGAGTCGGGGACGCTGGTCTCGGAGCGCCTGATCGCCGCGGCGCCCGAGCTGGCCGCGGAGTTGGCCGCGCTCCACCCCTCGGCCGACCGCCGTTTCCCCCGCCTCGACCTCTTGCCCGAGGCCCTCGTCGCCCGGGAGCTCGCGCACTGCGGTCTCCTCGCGGAGTTCGCCAATCACTTCCTCGTCGCGGCCTCGCCCGCGCCCCTGTTCGCCGGCTCGGCGACCTGGTCGCGCCTGCGCCCGCCAGCCCAGGAGGTCGCCTGGCACCATGCCCCGGGGCGCCGGGTCCCGATCGCGACCGTCTTCGAGCTCGAGGCGGGCGGCGCCGGCCGGATCCTGGTCAGCAAACTCCGGCTCGACGACAGCGAGTTGCCCGACTCGGAAGAGTTCTCCTGGGTACCCCAGGCGAGGTCACCGCTCGCGCTCGGGGAATCCCTCCGGCTGCGGCTGGAAGAGCACCTCATCGCGGGCCGCAGCGGTGCCTTCCTGGAGGAGCTCGCCAGCTTCATCGATTTCGTCCGGGCACGATTCGGCCGCGCTTCGGACCTCGAAGGGGAAGCGCTCGACGCCCTCGCGAGCAACGCGACGCTCGACGAGCACGGGAGCTTCCACCTCTTCGATCTCGAATGGCGGGCGCGCTCGCGCGTACCGGTCTCGTGGTGGATCCTGCGCAATGTGATCGCCTGTATCGAAATGCGCGGCAAGCCGATCGCGGACCTGCCCCACTGCGGCGCGCTCTACGAGGCGCTCTGCGCGCGGGCCGGCGTCGAGCCCTGCCTCGCGGCCGACCTCGCGCGCGAGGCCGATCTGGGCGCCGCCGTGCGCGCCCGCTCGCCCGGGATGGAGACCCGCGAGCTCGCGACCGCCCTCGCCCGGCCCTGGCCGGTGACGGTCGCCCTCGGGCTCGCAGCCGGTGATCTCGGAGGAGGCGGCGCCGACCTCGCCTCGGAGCATCAGAGGCTCATCGCGGCCTACCGGAAGCTGGAATCCTGGGCGCTGGACTTGCAGGCGGCGGCAGTGAACTTCGAAGAGGCGAGGCGCCGGCTCGAAACCCGAGTGCAGGAACTCGAGATCGCTCTTCAGGAGCGCGATCCGGAATCGAAACCGTGACCTCGCAGGCGGATTCACCTAAGGTGCCCGGATCGGCGCGTCCGCGAGTGCGCGCGATCGTGGTGCACCATCGCAACTCCGAGCTGCTCGATCACTGCCTGCGGGCGGCGCTCGCCAGCACCGGCGTCGACCTCGACATCGTCCTGTTCGAGAACGAATGCCGCGAGGCACTTCCGGCCTGGGTCGCGCACGACCCGCGGATTCACCGACTGGCCTCGCCCGGAACGATCGGATTCGGCGAGGCCAACAATCGCGCCGTGGAATGGAGCCGCAGGAACCTCCCGCCGGTCGATGGCTATTTCTTTCTCAACAACGACGCCGTCGTGCGCCACGACACCCTCGACCGCCTCGCGAGCGTCCTGAGGGAGCAGCCCGGGGCGGCAGCGGCCGGCCCGTTGATCCTGATCTGGGGAGCCGAGGACCACCTGAACAGTCTGGGGCTGAACCTCTCCCGCGCCGGAGAGGCCTGGGACGAGGGCATCGGCCTGCCAGTGGCCCGCCACCTGCCACTGCCCGGACGCGAAGAGGTGCTCGCTGTGACCGGCTCGGCCATACTGATCCGCAGCGACGCCTTCGAGGCTGCCGGCGGTTGGAGCCAGCTCTTCGACTTCTACATGGAGGATCTCGACATCTGCCTGCGTCTGCGGCGGCGCGGACAGTCGATCTGGCTGGCTCCGGACGCCGTCGTGGCGCACGCCGTCTCCGCCACCGCAGGACCGAGCTCCGAGTTCAAGCTCTTCCTGTTCAGTCGCAATCGCTGGATCCTCATGCTTCTGCATTGGCCCTGGCGGCAGCTCTTTCGAACTCTGCCCGGCCACGTTCGGGACGAGCGCCACACCTATCGCGATCGCCTGAAGGCCCGGGATCTGGCTGCGGCGGATCGCCAGAAACGAGCCTGGCTCGGAGCGCTGGCGCTGCTGCCGCGAATTCTCGCGGCGCGCTTTCGCCACGGCGGCGACGAGTCGTGGTGGAACATGCTGAAACCGGCGGGTACGGTGCCGGTCATCACCCTCCCCGAGGTCGTCTCGCGCGGCCGGCCCTGGGATTCTGCAGACCCCGGAGGCATGCCCGAATGAGCCGGATCCTGATTTACGGCGTCGCGCCGCTGCCGTTCGAGAATACCCAGAAGAACTACGGCCCGGGAATCCGGACCTGGCAGTTCGCCCATTCGCTCGCCGCCGCCGGCCATGAGGTCCGGCTGCTCGCCGTCGCACTCGCTGACGCCTACCTGACACCGCCCGTCGAGCTCGAAACGGTGGACGGCGTGCGCATCGAGCGCGTCACCCGCGGCCTGTTCACCGACCACGAGCGCACCTGCTCCCAGATCGCCGAATTCGCTCCCGACTGCGTCGTCGGTGCGACCATCTACGGCTCGTATGCGCTGGCCCTGACGCGGCCTGCCGTGCCCTTCTGGGCCGACGAGTTCGGGCACGTCATGGCGGAGGCCCAGGCCAAGTCGGCCCTCGACGGGCATGGCGACACCATCGCCTACTTCTGGAAGCTGGTCGAGGCGGTGCTCGGTTGGGCCGATCGGATGTCGGTGGTCTCGGAGCGCCAGAAGTGGGCGGCGATCGGCGAGCTGGGCGCCATTGGCCGGCTGAGCTTCCGCACCATCGGACACGACTTCGTCTCGGTACTGCCCTGCGCCCTCCTTCCCGGGAGCGCCCGCGATCCCCTGCCTGCAGCCCACCGCCGCCGCCACGCCGGGGAGCCCTTCCAGGTGCTCTGGAGTGGCAGCTACAACACCTGGAGCGATGTCCGGACGCTCGTCGCCGGGCTCGAGCGCGCCATGGAGCGCGACCCACGGGTCCGGTTCGTCTCCACCGGCGGGGAGATTCCCGGCCACGACGAGTCGACCTATGGCGAGCTGGTCGAGCGCGCCGCGCGCTCCCGCTTCGCCGATCGCTTCGACCTGCGCGGTTGGCTGATCGCCGACGAGCTGCCGGCAGTGGTAGCGGGATCCGATCTCGGAGTCCTGACCGAGAGGCCGATCTACGAGGGCATCCTGGGAAGCAAGAACCGTGTCGTGCAGTGGATGAGCGCGGGCCTCGCCGTGGCCTACAACCAGATCGGCGACCTGGGGGAGCTGCTCGCGAGCCGCCAGCTCGGGCTCACTTTCCCGGTCGGCGACGCCGACGCCCTGGCCGAGCGGATCTGCTGGGCGGCCGATCACCCCCGGGAGATCGCCACCATGGCGGAAGATGCGCAGCGCTATGCGCAGGAACACCTGACCTTCGAGGCCACGACGCGGGAGCTCGTCGCCTGGGCCGCGAAGCCGACCTTCGCGCCGGACGTCGGTTTCAAGCCGGGCAACCGCAAGGCCGATCCCGGCGCCGCCTGACCTCAGGTCGCGCCGAAGGCGAAATAGAGCAGCAGCGCGGCTCCGCACCCGCCTGCGGCCAGGTCGAGCCCGGAGACCGGCAACTCACCCGCCCGTCCGCGACGCCACAAGGTCTGCACAGCCCAGACCGCGCCGAGGATGAGCACCGGCAGGAGCGTCAAACGGTAGCGTGACTGGACGTGCAGGAAGTAGAACAGCACGAGCTGATAGACGAGCAGGCCGCCGATCCAGCGGGCCCCTGGCCGACGTTCCCGCAGCAGCCGCACCAGTCCGAACGGAGCGGCGAAAAGGATCACGCAGTAGAGGGCGAGCTCCCCGTAGCCGAAGAGTCGCGCGAGCAGGGGCGGCGCGGCACGATAGCCCTCCCCGGCCAGGACGAGGCGGCCCCCGGGGGGCAGCATGGCGCCGAAATACGACTCGCGGTCGAACAGGCGGAAATACTGCCTGGGGAACTGCCCGGCCAGGACCGCCGGCACGCCGCGCGCGTCGACGTACTCGCGGATGCGCCGGGTGAGCGCACGCTGGCGTTCGGCGAAGTCCGCTCCTCCGGCACGGTAGGTCAGATATTCGCTCCAGGTGCGATCGCCTTCGAGGCTCCGCGAGGCGCTGTCGGTCAGGCCGACCCAGAGGTTGAAGCGCGCGCTGCCACCCAGGCCGCGGACACCGTTGTGCGTCATCTGGAACGAAACCACCGGCACGAGGACGGCAACGAGCGGCAGCGCGACGAGCAGCCCGTGCGCGACCCGCTGGCGCCGGGTGGCGGCACGGAGCACCGGCAGCGCCAGGAGTGGCAGCAGCGGCAGCAGCAGGCTCTTCAGGGCGATCGCCGCTCCGGCCACGACCCCGAGCATAGCGAGCCGCAGCGGCTGCCGCGCCTTGCCGTCGCTCGACAGGCAGCGGATCGCGAGCAACAGCGCCGCGAGGAGCAGCGCAAGATGCAAGGTCTCGGGCCAGAAGAAGCGAGCGAAAGCCGCAACCTCCGGATCGACAACGAGGACCGCCCCGGCGAGCCAGGCGAACACGGGCGTCGCTCCGGCAGCGCGCGCGATGCCGGCGAGCGCGAGTCCGGCCGCCAGCAGAGCCAGGATCTGCAACCCCACGACCGAGGCCAGGGATCCGCCGCAACGCAGGAGCACGGCGAGCGTCGCAGGGTAGCCGGGCGGCCAGAGAGGATCGAGCTCTGCCGGCTCCCCGGCCGCCCACGAGGTCGCCACCGCGACATAGCGCTTCTCGTCGCCGGTCAGCGGCCGCGTCGCAGTCCCTTCGAGGCGGGCGAGCCCGGCCTGGACGAGGGCAGCCAGCAGGAGGAGGCCAGCGAGTGAGCGCCCGGCGCTCCGTGCGTTCTCGCCGACGAAACGCCGGAAGAAATTACGGAGCCGGGACTCGGCCATCCGCGGCGTCGCTGGCGACCGGATCGACGGGCAGGTCCGTTGGCCCGCCGGCGGCGGCCGGGCCGGCCGCGAACTGCGGGAGCGCCAGTCGCATCGCGGGATCGCCCAGCAGGTTGTACTGGCGGATGAGATCGAGGTGGTTCGACTTGCGCTTGACCCGCATCAGCGCTTCGCCCACCGTGCCGGGCTGCAGCAGCTCCTCGAGGAGACGGCGGCTCCACTCCTCGCGTGGGCCGTTGCGCCAGGAGGCGGCGAAGACCGCCACCGCTCCCTTTGCCGGCTCACGCAAGAGCTTCTCTCCGATCGAGTCGGCCGTCGGATGGTCGAACGGAGCGGAGTAGCAGGTCATGCTCAGGACGAGCGGGAGACGACTCGTGGGCGCGAGCGCCTCGACGTCCGAGAGGTCGAACAGATCGCGTTGCGAGGCGAGATCGGGCGCCGCGGTGCGCCAGATGTAGCGCCCGCCGTGGCCGAAGAAGTGCACGAGGAGGGCGCCTTCGTCGAACGCTCCGCGCAGCGCCCCCTGATCGTCTGCGGTCGCCGGTACCACCGGCATCGGATAGACCTTGCGGGCGCTGTACCCTCGAGTCGCGAGCTCGTCCGAGAGTTTGTCGCTCAAGCGCTGGGTGTAGCTCTCTTCGTTGGTCACCCAGAGCACTCGCGACCGCCAGTCGCCGGGTTCCGGCGCCGTCTCGTAGGCGACGATCTTGGCGACGATGGCCTCGACCTCGCCCGTCTCGATCACGGGAAACCGTCCGACGGCGAGGTCGGGAAACTCGTCCGCGCCATCGACTGCGACGAATACGTTGTCGCCGGCAGCATGCCCTTCGGCGCTGCCGTAGCCCCAGGTCGGAACGAGGTTACGCGACGAGGCGAGTTGATCGGAGCGATAGGAGGTGCTGCCGTTCTGGATGAACTCTGCGCGATCAGAAAGGCGGAAGGCCCAGTCGGGCGAAGCGCCGGAGGGATGATCGTTCTTGCCGTCCCAACTCGCGTCTCCGACCAGCAGGAGAAAGCGCGGCGCCGGCGAGCGCCAGTGGTGAAAGGCGTAATCGACGAAGTCGCGGATGGCGCGGGGATCGGTGACGCCACCGCTCCACTCGTCGTAGATGTCGCGGATATCGACTTCGGCCACCGTGAGACCCTGGCTGCGGCGCAACGCCACGAGCGGCGCGGTCGCTTGGCGAAGGCGCGGATGGGTGACGAGCAGATAGTCGGCCTGCCGGTCGGTCTGCTTCCAGCTCGACGGCTGATCGAGCTCGAGCGCGCGCGGCGAGAGGAAGCGGCCGCGCGGCACCACCCAGCCGGAGCTTGCAGCCAGCAGCTCCACCCGGCGCCCGGCTCCCGCCTTCGCCGCGAGGCCGTAGCGCTCGCCGGCGTCGGTGAAGAGGTAGAAACCTCTTCCGGGCGGAATGTCGAGCGTCGCTGGCGCTCCGGCGGCCGCGACGCGCGACTCGATCCGGTACTGCCGCGCGCCGCTCGCCAGCGGCTCGTCCGGTGCGGGCGTCGCCGGGGTTGCTGACGCCGCGAGAGCGGCCGTTCGCGGCGCGACGATTTCGATCCAGTTCAGAATCGAGACATCGACCAGAGGCTGGCTGTCATTCGCCGGGCGCTCGGGGACGCGCAGAGCGAGGCGGTGGCTTCCCGGCAGTACTTCGGCCAGCGGCAGCCGGACCTCGATCTTCTCGACCTGCTCCGTGCCCGACCACTCCCGGCGCGCGACCACTGCGCCGTTCCAGAGGATCTCGACGGCATGATCGGCGAACTCCGCCGACGGCTTGGTGCGCGGTCGCGACCAACCGCGGACTTCGACGGCGATCTCCACCGCGGGAGAGTCCGCGCCGGCCTCGCCGGTCGTTGAGGAGTCCAGGTCCGAGAGGTCGATCGGGATCTCGAACCGGTCGGCGTCGAGGTAGGAGAGCTTCGTCCAGTACCAGAGCTCCTGATCCTCCATGCCGGCATGCGGGTAGCGCAGGAGGATGCGATCCTCTTCGAGCCGGGCCCGCCGCTGCCATTGCGAAGGGGCGGCGGGGAGGCCCGTCATCGGCCTTTCGACTCCCGCGCCCCGGCGCAGGCGATCGCTGGCAGCAGCAGGTCGCGAGGGGTCGTCCACCAGCCAGTAGACGTTGAGGCTCGAATACTCGTTGTAGTAGCCGTGCTCCCCAGCCAGTCGGTCGCCGGCGAACAGCACGGCGTCGCCGGTCCCGAATCGGCCATCGCCGCCGTCCTCGACCTCGATCGCCACGGGCCGCTCCCCGTGACGCAAGTGCAGCCTGGAGCTCGCGAGCTCGTCGGCCGGCCAACCGGCGGCGACCAGATCGGCGTGCGTCACCCGGTAGATGCCCGGGTCCTGAAGGAAGATCTTGATGGCGGGCCTCGCATCCAGCGCCAGCGCCGCCGGCGCCCATGCCGCGAGGAGCGTGGCCGTCGCCAGAGCGGCGAACGTCGACTGCAACCGGAGCCGGGTCACGGCGCGGGAGGGGGCGCCGGCGCGAGCTTGGCGCGGGCGCGGCTGACCGGGGTGAACTTCTCGCGCACCCCTTCGATGGAGATGCTCTCGACGTAGTAGTAGTACTCCTTCGCCGGATCGATGGTGTCATCGACCCAGGCATAGGAGTGGCTTTCGTCGGAGGTCCCGGCGCCGGCGATCGGTTTCGCGTTCAGGCGCTCGAACGGACCCTCGGCGCTCTCTCCCCGGAAAACGTCGAAGCCGAAGCTGTCCACCTCGCTCGCCGTGGTCCAGCGGATGGTGTTCTTGTGGGGCGCCGCCGCGGTTGCCACTCCGGTCGGTACTGGAGCGGCCGGAGCGGCCGCAGGCACCGGAGTCGGCGGAGCCAACGGAGCCGGCGGAGCCGCCTGAGCCAGCGGAGCCGGCGTCGGCGCTTCCGGGGGATGGGTCGCGGGGGGCGGCGCCGCGGTTCGACAACCTGTCCAGCAGAGCAGCGCCAGGGCTGCGAAGAGTCTCGCGGAAGTGGCGCGTGGGGTGGCTCTGCTGGGCATGGTCGGCTCGACTCCTCTGTCCGCTGGGCTCGAATCGCCTCGGAGCCCGTGGGCCGCGAAGCCTAGCACGCCAAAAACAGCGCCTGAACCTCGCGCCGGCCACTTCCGCCAGGCCTCGGAACCGGCTTCCACTCCGCCGCCTCGAGGCCAATCCGCGCCGGGAGCGCAGCAAACGTATAATTCCCTGTCCATGACCGCATCCGCCGTACCCTCCCAGGCTGCCGCCGCAGCGGTCAGCGCAGAGCTGCTCAGCAAGGTCTACCGGGTGCATGCGAATCCGATGAGTCGCGCCGTCGAGCTTCTCACCCGGCGGCAACGGCACCGGGCCTTCCACGCCCTCGACAACGTCAGTTTCGAGGTGCCGCAAGGCCAGGGCTTCGGTCTCATCGGCGAGAACGGCGCCGGCAAGAGCACGCTGCTTAAGATCCTCTCCGGGATCACGGCGCAGTCGAGCGGAAAGCTCGAGGTGCGCGGCAAGGTGGCGTCGATTCTCGAGCTCGGGTCGGCGTTCCACCCGGAGCTCTCCGGGCGGCAGAACATCGTGCTGAACGCCGCCCTGCTCGGGCTCTCCGAGAGCGAGATCCGCACCAAGACGCCGCAGATCATCGCCTTCAGCGAGCTCGACGGATTCATCGACCAGCCAGTGAAGACCTATTCGACCGGCATGGCGATGCGCCTCGGCTTCGCCATCGCCACGCAGGTCGAACCCGACGTCCTGATCATCGACGAGGCGCTCTCGGTCGGTGACGGCTACTTCCAGAAGAAGTGCATCGATCGTCTCCTCGAATTCACCTCCGGCGGCGGCACGCTGCTCCTCTGCTCGCACGCCATGTACTACATCTCCGCCTTCTGCAGCCAGGCCCTCTGGCTGCAGAACGGCAAGGTGGCGGCTTATGGACCCGCGCAGGACGTCGTACGCAAGTACGAGGAGTTCCTGCTCGCCAAGGCCGGCCACAGCCATGCCGAGGACGCCATCACTCCCGGCCCGGCCCGGATCCGTGATGTCCGCCTTCCCGGCGGGACGCTGGCACGACAGGGCGAGAACTTCGTGCTCGAGCTCGACTGGAAGAGCGACGACCCCACTCTCGAGTTTCATGTCGGCATCGGCCTCAACCGGATCGACGGCATCGAGGTCTGCTCGTTCAGCACCAACCAGGACGGGCGGCCGCCCTACTCCGGGGCGCGCGGCTATTCGGTGCGCCTCGAGCTCCCGGACCTTCAGATCCTCAAGGGTCGCTTCACGATCTACGCCTTCCTGCTCGACGGAGCGGGACTGCACATCTACGACCGCCAGATCCTCGCCGACGCTTTCGCCGTCGAGAGCCCGCGCTACGCGATCGGCCTGGCGCACTTTCCACATCGCTGGTCCGGCGGCGCCGCCCCTTCCGGTTCCGCCGACTCTTCTCGCAGGGAGACCCCACTTCATGTCTGATTTTGCGCCCCCTCCGGCCTCCAGCCGGGTGAGCCCATACCTCCACACCACCTCCGAGCGGTACTACAACCCGCTCACGGACGGCGCCCTGGCCGTCGGAGATCCACTCTTCGCGGCGCTCCGGAGCTTTGAGGAGGGCGGCATCGCGGCTCCAGAAGAGCTCGCGGCGCTCGCCGGCGGCGGCTGGCTGATCGCCGACCCCGAGCGGGCCTCGAAGTCGTTCTTCTTGAAGTACGCCTCGCTCGAAGCGCACACGGTCTGCAACCAGTCGTGCTACTTCTGCCCGGTGTCGATCGCGCCGCGGGCCAACCACTTCATGCCGACGGAGCTCTACGAGCGCATCCTCGGCGAGCTCTCGGACTACAAGTCGACGATCGAAGCGCTGTTCATGATCAATTACAACGAGCCGACCGCGGACAAGCGCTTCGTCGAGCAGGTGCGCGCCATCCGCGCCGCGGGCCTGCCACCGGCGGTGCTCACCAACGGCACGGGGCTCACGCCCGACCGGGTGGACGCGTTGGTCGAAATGGGCGGCCTGCGCTTTCTGTCGATCAACCTCTCGACGATCGATCGCGAGCGCTACAGGAAGGAGCGCGGCGGCGACCACATGGTCGCGGTGCTCAAGAACCTCGACTACGCAAAGGACAAGGCTCTGGCCGAGCAGATGGACATGGTCGTTCTGGGCACCGGCAACGCCGACCACAAGCGCGATTTCGAGGAGATCACCGCCCGCTTCGCCGGCAGCCGTTTCACGGTGAAGTACTTCGAGGTCATGGACCGCGCCGGCTACCTGCAGATCGGCGCCAAGCCCGCCGCCCCGATCGGCAAACTCTGCGGCTGCGACAACGTCGGTTCCCGCCCCTTCCAGCACCTTCACATCACCCCGCACGGCAAGTGCGTCCTGTGCTGCGAGGACTACGACGAGAAGTACGAAGTCGGCGACCTGAACGTCGAATCCGTCGCCGACGTCCTCTCCGGCCCCAAGCTCGCCCAGATGCGCCGTTGGGTCTACGGCGTCGAGGAAGCCCCGGCGAACTTCATCTGCCGCGGCTGCACCTTCGCGCTGACGCGGCCGGAGTAGCTACGGCCGATCCCACCGATCGATACATTCGGCAGTCCGCCGTGCCGCTCAGGCATCGGGCGGCACCCGAGAGACCGTCTTGACCGCAGTCCGGCCGACCCTCGACGTCGAGACTGCGCGCCGCCGGGTAGCGGCGCACGGGCGCTGGTTCCACGAGATCGAGGTGGCTCCCGGTGTGATCACGCCGGGCGAGGATTCGAACCGGCTCAAGTTGCCGCTGCTCGACGAGCTCGGCCTTCCCGGAGATGCGCACGGGCTGCGGGTGCTCGACCTCGGCTGCTCTGACGGCTTCTTCTCGTTCGAGATGGAGAAACGGGGGGCCCAGGTCGTCGCCGCCGACTTCGTCGCCGAGACCGCAACCGGCTTCGCGGTGGCCCGCGAGCTCCTGGGGAGCCGGGTCGAGTACTGGACGGAGAATGTCTACAACCTCGACCCAAAGAGACACGGCAAGTTCGACGTGATTCTATTCCTGGGCGTGCTTTATCACCTGCGCAAACCCCTCGCGGCGCTCGACGCGATCCGGGGCGTGCTCAACGAAGGCGGCCGGCTATTCCTGGCTACCCTGCTGATCGACGACTTCGTCCTCCTGCCCGGAGGCACTACGACCACTCTCGCGGCTCTCAACCCTGCTCTCTCCTCGCTCGCCCTCTGGCAGGCCTATCCGGGCGACAGCCTCAACGGCGATTTCACCAACTGCTTCGCGCCCAATCGCCGGGGACTCGAGGTCGCGCTGGAAGAGGCCCAGTTCGAAGTCGAGGAGATCCGCCAGCTCGCCATGGGCGGCTACGTGCGTGCACGAGCGATCGAGGAACCGCGCAGCGCCCTCTACCAGCAACTCGACGCGCGGCTGGAGAATGCACCTCTCGATCCCTCGGTGCCCTATTTCCTCGACCGGGACCCAGGCAAATTGACGCTGACCGGTCCGCGAAAGCGAAGCGATCCCGAAGAGCCCCAACAGGAGTAACCGACCCGCGAACTCTCCTGCGGCGGCGGACTCGAAGACAGCGCGGGTGCGCAATCAGCGGGAAGCCACCTTGCTTCCGCATCCCGGCGAGACAACGGATGCCGGCGAGGGTGCCTGCGTCGGCGCGCCCGCGACACCCCGGGGCGGGTTCTACTCCAGCCGGCGGCGGCGGCCGCCGGCGTTCGAGTAGACCTTGATCTCCTCGCTCGTGACCTCGTTCGAGGACGGTTCGAAGACCACCGTCCACTGACGCCCCAGCCGGTCGGAGATCTTCTTCAT